>CBDUWQ010000055.1:0-19921 GCA_965370965.1 uncultured Bacteroidales bacterium | reverse complement strand
GTTTCATCTCGTCTTTTGTTACTATTCTGAAAACTCTATGCTCTTTTTCTTTGTGGCTTCGTGGTTAGTTTTTGCTTTTATAACTAAATTAAAACACTTTTAAACCACTAAGACACTAAGGTATTATAACTCAAATCTTTTCATTTGTTTAATTTTTTTTACCACAGAGAAACATTTTTGTGTGCCCACCTTAAGGTAAACCTGAACTATTTGGGCAGGTATTAAATTTGCCTATCATGGGTGTTTCATCTCGTCTTTTGTTACTATTCTGAAAACTCTATGCTCTTTTTCTTTGTGGCTTTGTAGCTTTGTGGTTAGTTTTGCTTTTAAAACTAAACAACTAAGACATTTATTCACAAAAACTTCCAATTCAAAATAATTATGGCCACAATCATATAAACTGCCGTTAAAGGACCACCAATCTTTAAATAATCCTTAAACTTATAACCACCTAACCCATAAATCATAATATTAGTTTGATAGCCAATTGGTGTCATAAAATTAGCAGCCGCAGCAAATGATACAGCTAATACAAAAGGCAAATAGGACAATCCTAAATCGTGGGCAAGAGTTAACGAAATTGGAAAAACAATAGCTACCGCTGCCACATTGGTTACAAAGGCGGCCAAAATAGCTGTTATCAAATAAATACCTGCCAATAAGCCAATGCTGCCATATGGCTTAAAAACATGGATAACAATTTGGGCAAAATTCTCGGCTACTCCGGTTTTCATCATGGCATTACCAATGGCCAGTGCCATGGCAATTATCATACCTAGTTGCAAATCAATTGTTTTACCTATTTTTCGAGGATTAGTTATTTTAAAAACATTAAGCAACGATACATAAACCAACAACCCCATAAACAGCGATATTACTTTTAATGCTGCCAAAAGAATAACCGCAATAATACCACCTACCAACAACGATGTTTTAAATTTGCCCAACCGTTTAATTTCCTGTGGCTTTGATATTGTATAGAAATCTTTAGTTTGGTTCATTAGTTTTTTAAAGTCGGGGCCTGTCAATAACAGAATTGTATCGCCCGGTTTAAGCTGCACCATACCAATTTTACCATTTATCCGCTCACCATTGCGGTGGATAGCAATAGCTGTTGCATCATATTTTGCCCTAAAATTCTCCCTTTTAAGTGTTTTATTTATTATTGATGAGTTGTGAGATACTACTATTTCAATAATACCTGTTTGACCCTTTTTTGCAAACATACCCACCGAAGGAATTTCAATTGAAGGGTTCTTTTTTAACAATTGGGTTATTGATTGCGTATCGCCGGTAAAAAGAAGTATATCATTTTCCTGCAATATTGTTACATTTGGCTCGGCCATTAAATGTTTGTTGTTTCGTATAATACGAAACAGGTAAAGCCCCTCCAAATTTCGCAGTTTAGCCTCGGCAATGGTTTTTCCATGTAATGGGCTACCCTCTTTTATTATTGTTTCAACAATATACTCTCTTTGGTTCGATACAAAATCATCAAGTAAACCTTCTCTTTCCGGAAGCATCTTGTTTCCAAGAAAAAAAATATAAAAAAAACCTATTATCAGCATTGGAAAGCCCACCCAGAAGAAATCGAACATATTTAATGCCGGTAAACCTTCTACTATTTTTTGGTCGGTAACCAAACCGTTCACAATTAAATTAGTTGATGTACCAATCAATGTCATGCAACCACCAAGAATTGCTGCATATGACAAGGGTATCAGCAGTTTTGAGATTGATGATTTATTTCTATTGCTCCATGTTTGAGTATATGGCATCATTAAAGCAACCAATGGTGTATTGTTTAAAAATGCCGATAAAGGGGAAATAATAACAAACATTTTGGCAATAAAACCCCTGTATGTTTTAGTTTTTTTGAATATTTTGTCAAAAAGAATATCAAGAATAGAAGTTTGCCTAAATATATCACCTACAAGCAACAATAATAAAATAACCATGATTTGTTCGTTGGCCATTCCAGCCAAAATTTCATTTGGGGTAAGAATCTTAAAAATTCCCAATACGGTTACACCAATAACAAAGGTGAACCCCGGTCTAATAAGATCCCAATACAATGAAATAACAATGAATAATATTACTATATAAACCAATATTTGATCAAAATCGACCATTTTAGGAATTTAATGTTAATAATATAGCTTTGGCAGAATAACATCCAATAATTCACCCACAATCATTTCAGGCGTTTTGTCGATTGTTTCAACCTTTATATCGGGCTTTTTTGGCACATCAAAAGGGGCATCAATACCTGTAAAGTTCTTAATCTCCCCTGCCCGCGCCTTTTTATATAACCCTTTAACATCGCGTCTTTCACACTCTTCTATCGGTGTGTCAACAAATATTTCAATAAAATCTTTATTTCCTATAATTTTCCTAATACTATCCCTATTTTCCTTTAAAGGAGATATAAAACAGTTGATAGTAATTAGCCCACAATCATAAAAAAGCTTATTTACTTCAGCAATCCTACGCAAATTTTCGGCTCTGTCTTCCTTGGTAAAACCTAAATTATTGTTTATTCCTGTTCTAATATTATCCCCATCCAAAATTTGGGTCAGAAAACCCCTGTCGTGCAAAGCCTTTTCTAAACCAATGGCAATGGTTGTTTTGCCCGAACCACTTAAACCATAAACCCATAAAACCTTTGAGTTTTGCCTTAACAGCTTTTCTTTGTGCCCTCTGGTAAGTATCCTTTCAAATACCGGAAAAACATTTTTATTTTGATTATCAACCATTATTTATAATTTTTAACCTGCATAATGCCTGTCTGACGACAAAGGCAGGCAGGCATTAATTTATTAACTACTAAGAATCAAATAGCATAGTTTATGCATAAATCAAGTTAAATATTTACCAAAATTATAGACCCCAATAATCCAAATCGCTAATCTTATCTTTATAAATACCTTTCAAATCTACAAATAAACCGTTATTATTTAATAGTGATTTAAAATAATTCTGAGGCAGGTTTTTATACTCTTTATGCTGAACTGCCACAATTATAGCATCATACTTTCCGGTAGGTTTCTCAACCATTTGGTATCCGTACTCCTTTTTTACTTCGCTTATTGAAGCATGAGGGTCAATGGCATCAACAATAACACTATATGCTTTTAGTTCATTAACCACATCAACCACTTTTGAGTTACGAATATCGGCCACATCCTCTTTAAAGGTTACTCCCATAACCAAAACCCGGGCATTTTTAATATTTTTGTCGGATGCAATTATTTTTTTAACTACCTGCTTTGCCACATAGCCTCCCATACTATCGTTGATAAAGCGACCCGAATCAATCATTTTGGCATGATAGCCTAACTCCTTTGCTTTAAACAGTAAATAATATGGGTCAACGCCTATGCAGTGCCCGCCAACCAAACCCGGCGAAAACTTCAGAAAATTCCACTTAGTGCCGGCAGCTTCCAAAACATCGTAAGTATTAATTCCCATGCGGTTAAATATTAACGACAGCTCGTTCATAAGGGCTATATTAACATCGCGCTGCGTATTTTCAATAATTTTGGCTGCCTCGGCAACTTTTATCGACGGTGCACGGTGCACACCTGCTTTTATTACCATCTCATATATTTGAGCAATATTTTCCAGCGCCTCGCTATCGTTACCCGAAACTACTTTTGTTATTTTTGTTAATGTATGCACCTTATCACCGGGGTTTATCCTCTCGGGCGAGAATCCAACCTTAAAATCATCGCTAAATTTCAGTCCCGACTCCTTTTCCAAAATTGGCACACAGTCTTCTTCGGTACACCCAGGGTAAACAGTAGATTCATACACAACATAATCACCTTTTTTAAGAGCTCTACCTACTGTTTTTGATGCTGCTATTACCGGTGATAAATCAGGCTGGTTTGCATTGTCGATAGGTGTTGGTACTGCAATTATATGAAAATTTGCCTCGTTTAAATCATTTGCATTTGCCGTAAACTGTATATCACAGCCATCAAACTCATGTGCTTCCAATTCCTTACTCGGGTCAACACCTTTTTTCATCAGTTCAATACGGTCGGGCTTAATGTCAAAACCTATTACCGATGCTTTTTTTGCAAACTCTAATGCAATAGGCAAACCTACATAACCGAGTCCTATTACCGATATTTTTGCTTGTCTGTTTTTTATTTTTTTATACATTTTTTATATACTTGAAATTTATTAAAATCACTTTAACAACGGATGATAATCTCCAACCAAACCTTTGGGTTGACAATTTCTGATATCGTGTGCGGTTATTATAGAGTTCATTGCATCATCAAGACCAAAACCATTTCCGTTAAGGATGCCATTATAAGTTTGTGTATGCAAATCGGTAAATCCGCTGCTAAACTCAAGCTCTTTGCCTTCAATTAATATTGAACGGTATGTTCGTTGCCCTTTTTCTTTAATATTTTGCGGCAAGTCATTATAATCAACGCTCAAAAACCAGCGTACACGAGCCCTCTCTAACTGTAAAAACCCTGATACCTTATTATCGGTGCGTACATGAACAATATTCTCTTGTACCTCGCCAAATATCCAACTTAGCATATCAAAAAAGTGTATTCCTATGTTTGTGGCCACCCCGCCAGATTTTGATATATCGCCTTTCCACGAAAAGTGATACCATTTACCGCGGCTTGTTAAATAGGTAAGGTCAACATCATATATTTTATCGGGGTCGCCCTCGTCAATCTGCTTTTTTAGGGCAATTATTGATGGGTGGAGGCGCAACTGCAAAACATTATAAACCCGTTTGCCTGTCTCTTTTTCGTAATCTTTTAGTGCTTCAACATTCCATGGGTTAAGCACCAAAGGCTTTTCACAAATGGCATCGGCACCTTGGCGCAGGGCAAAACGTATATGCGAATCGTGCAGGTAATTTGGCGAACAGATACTTGCATATTCAACGGGGTGTTGCTCTCTATTTAGTTTATATATGTGCCTGTCAAAACGTTCAAACTCGGTAAAAAAATCGGCATCGGGAAAATAGCTATCCATAACACCAACACTATCAAACGGGTCGAGTGCCGCAACAAGGTTGTTGTTTGTCTCTTTTATAGCTTTTAAATGGCGTACTGCTATATATCCGGCAGCACCTATTAATGCAAAGTTTTTCATCTGTTTGAAATTTTAAAAACCATTAAGGCATTAAGTTTTATCTGTTTATAGTTTTAACTGCAGAGAACGCAGAGGAATGCTGAGAAAATATTTTAATAATTTCCATGACCGCCTACAAGCATTGACAGACCCTCCTTAATATAAACCTAACCAGATTAAGTCGGCAGGCAGGTGTATCAAATTTACCTATTAAGGCTGTTTCAGCAATTTATAATTTAAAAATTCTATCGTTCTCAAGTTTATACTTTTGTTTGCTTTCGTGACAAACAGCCATATTATTATTATCAAATTGCAACCTATGCCCATACTCACTTACCCAACCTATCTGCTTTGCCGGATTACCAACAACCAATGCGTAAGGTTTTACTGGTTTGGTAATTACCGCCCCTGCCCCAATAAGCGAAAACTCACCTATTTCATTACCACAAATAACAGTTGCATTGGCTCCTATTGAGGCTCCTTTTTTTACCAATGTTTTTACATATTGCTCTTTACGTATAATGGCACTCCTTGGGTTTGTTATGTTTGTAAAAACCATTGACGGTCCCAAAAAAACATCATCTTGACAAATTACACCTGTATATATTGATACATTATTCTGAACTTTAACATTTCTGCCCAACCCTACACCGGGCGACACAACAACATTTTGTCCAATATTGCACTTTTCACCAATATTACATTTTGACATGATGTGAGAAAAATGCCAAATTTTCGTTCCATCGCCAATCTCGCATCCTTCATCAATTACAGCAGTTTTATGAGCAAAATAATTATCTGAAGTCATACTATTAATTTATTTGTTAAAAAATTCAATAACTTTTTTGGTAATAAAAACCAATTGTGCATTGTCTAATTCTGTGTGCATTGGCAATGAAATCACTTCATTACTAAGTGTTTGAGTTATTGGAAACTTCTTTAATGAATCTTTAAAATTAATAAAAGCTTTTTGTTGATGCAAGGGCACAGGATAGTAAACCATTGCCGGAACACCTTGCTCGTTCAACCATTGCTTTAAATTATCCCTTTCTCCATTTTTTATTTTTAATGTATATTGATGAAATACATGCGTGGAAAAGTCTTTGATTATAGGTATTTCTATTTCTGCAATATTGCCAAATGCATTATTATAAAAAGCTGCCGCTTTTTGTCTTGCTTTACAGTAATCATCTAATAGTGGCAGTTTTACCTGTAATATTGCAGCCTGAATAGTATCTAACCGTGAGTTTACCCCTATCCTATCATGGTAGTATCTAACCATCATTCCATGGTTTACTATTGATGATATTTTCTCGGCTAATTCATCATCAATTGTAAATAGCGCACCTCCATCGCCAAAACAGCCAAGGTTTTTTGATGGAAAAAAAGAGGTACACCCAATATGCCCGATGGTTCCGGCTTTTTTTGTTGTTCCGTTTTTAAATGTATAATCAGCTCCTATTGCTTGGGCATTATCTTCAATTACAAACAGATTATGCTCATTGGCAATTTTCATTATCTCCTCCATATTAGAACATTGCCCAAACAGGTGTACCGGAATTATTGCCTTGGTTTTTGGGGTAATTGCTTTTTCAATTTCTTCAATATCAATATTAAAAGTATCGCGATATACATCGACCAATATAGGTTTTAAACCTAAAAGGGCAATAACCTCAACCGTAGCTATAAAAGTAAAATTTGTGGTAATAACCTCATCGCCGGGCTTTAATCCCAAAGCCATAAGAGCAATTTGAAGGGCATCGGTTCCGTTGCCACAGGCTACAACATGTTTACTATTTAAGTAATTGGCCAATTCAACCTGAAACTCTTTTACAGCATCTCCTTTTATAAACTGCGTACTATCAATAACCAATTGTATGGCAGTGTCAATTTCAGGTTTTATTTTTTGGTATTGACTTTTTAAATCAACCATGTTAAGCTGACGCATAGTATAACTATTGTTTTAGGTTCTCCCAATACCATTTTATGGCTTTGTTTAAACCTTTTTTTATATCAAACTCAGGATTATACCCAAGCATTGTTTTTGCTTTATCAATTGATGCTAAAGAATGTGGAATATCCCCTGCCCTCTCCTGACCATAAATAACCTCAACCTCCATAATTTTAGAATCGAAATTACCAAGTTCCTCTTTTAGTATCGCAACCAGTTTGTTCAAAGTGGTGTTTGAGCCGTATGCCACATTGTAAACGGTATTAATAGCTTTTTTATTTTGTACGGTTGCGGCGAGTTCGTTGGCCTGTATTACATTTTCAATATATGTAAAATCGCGCGAAAAGCTCCCATCGCCATTTATTACCGGCGGCTCATGCTTAATCAATAGTTGTACAAATTTTGGTATTACCGCTGCATAAGCTCCATCAGGGTCTTGTCGTCGTCCAAATACATTAAAATACCTTAGACCTATAACCTCCATTTTATAAAGGTTACTAAATACATTTGCATAAAGTTCATTTACATATTTAGTAATAGCGTAAGGCGACAAAGGGTTGCCGATACTGTCCTCAATTTTGGGTAAGTTATAATTATCGCCGTATGTTGATGAGCTTGCTGCATAAACAAACCTCTTTACTTTTGCATCGCGCGAAGCGATAAGTATGTTTAAAAAGCCGTTTATGTTTATATCATTGGTTATAGCTGGGTCGGCTATTGACCGTGGTACTGAGCCAAGGGCTGCTTGATGCAAAACTATTTCAACATTTGACACAGCTTTTTTACAGGTTTCAATATCACGGATATCTCCTTCAATTAATAAGAAAGAGGGATTTGACAGAAACCCCTCAATATTTTCTCTTTTTCCGGTCAAAAAATTATCTAAGCAGGTTATTGTATTGTTCTGCTTTAATAACTTTTCAATAAGATTAGAGCCGATAAAACCGGCTCCACCTGTAATAAGTATGTTTTTATTTTCAATAAGCCCTGCGCCCATTTTATTTTGCGTAGTTTATCGCCCTTGTTTCTCTAATTACAGTAATCTTAATCTGTCCGGGGTATGTCATCTCATCCTGAATTTTTTTAGATATGTCGTATGATAGGGTCTCTGCATCGCTATCGGATATTTTTTCGCTACCCACAATTACCCTTAACTCACGACCAGCCTGTATTGCATATGTTTTTAATACACCGGGGTATGAAAGCGCCAAATCTTCAAGATTTTTTAATCGTTTTATATATGACTCAACCACTTCGCGGCGAGCTCCAGGGCGGGCGCCTGATATTGCATCACAAACCTGTATAATTGGGGCAATTAAAGTCTCCATATCCACCTCGTCGTGGTGTGCTCCAATGGCATTACAAATATCAGGTTTCTCGTTACACTTTTCGGCTATTTTCATTCCAAGAATAGCATGTGGCAATTCCGGTTCATCATCGGGCACCTTACCAATATCATGAAGCAACCCTGCACGTTTTGCCAATTTTGGGTTTAACCCTAACTCTGATGCCATTATTGCAGCCAAGTTAGCTACCTCGCGTGAGTGCTGTAATAAGTTTTGACCATATGATGAACGATATTTCATTTTACCAATCAAACGAATAAGTTCAGAATGTAAACCATGGATACCCAAATCAATAGCAGTACGTTTACCAGTCTCAATAATCTCCTCCTCAATCATTTTTTGAGTTTTGTTTACCACCTCTTCAATTCGAGCCGGATGTATTCTGCCATCGGTAACTAATTGGTGAAGTGCCAGGCGTGCAATTTCCCTCCGTACAGGGTCAAAAGCAGAAAGTATAATAGCTTCAGGTGTATCGTCAACAATAATTTCAACACCGGTGGCTGCCTCAAGAGCACGGATATTTCTACCCTCACGACCAATAATCCTACCTTTAATATCGTCATTATCAATATGGAATACTGTTACAGAATTCTCAATTGCATACTCAGAGGCCACACGTTGAATTGTTTGAATTACAATTCTTTTTGACTCTTTTGCTGCTGTCATCTTAGCTTCATCAAGTATTTCATTAATTGATGACATTGCTTCGGTTTTAGCCTCTTCTTTAAGCGATTCAATCAATTGAGTTTTAGCATCGTCAACCGAAAGACCTGAAATTGATTCAAGTTGTTCAACTTGCTGATTGTGCATTTTTTTCAACTCTTCGCCTTTTTTCTCAACAAGGTTCATTTGAATAGACAAATTGTCTTTAATAACCTCAACTTCTTTTTGTTTACGACTATGCTCTTCGATTTTCTGAGAAACTGTCCCTTCCTTCTGTTTTATCCTATTTTCAGCTTGTGATATTTTACTGTTCTTCTCATTTATAAATCTTTCATGTTCTGATTTAAGTTGTAAAAATTTCTCTCGTGCCTGAAGAATTTTATTCTTCTTAATTATTTCAGCTTCAACATTAGCTTCTTCTATTATCCGAACGCTTTTTTTATTACGTCCAAATTTTATTATTACAAAAGAGAGTATGCCTCCTGCAACTAATGAAATAACGGCAACAACAATTAGTGTTATTTTCTCCATAATTTAGTTTAATGTATATAAATAAAAAACCCACATCAATTTTTGTGTTTGTAAAAAACCCCTGTCAAACATGGGTGGAGTCTCCAATTTATTTCTCACTTCCCCTGTCTCTTAAAGAGTTCCCGAAGGTGGGGCCTGTTTTACGTAAATTGAGTTTAACTCCAATGTATTAAATGTTGAGTTTTCCAAACTAGCCAAGAATCGATGCGGGCAATGTCTTGCAATTTTATATTAAAGAACTTATATTATTCTAATTCCAATAATTCAGCCAATACCTTATCAAACTGTCTAACCTCTTCTAAAACCGGATGTATTTCATGGTGTTCTTCAGCCTCAACCAAGCGTGTTACAAACTGAAGTGCAACCATAGCTAAAAAATCTTGTCCGTCTTTATTTTCATACAACTTTTGGTACTGTATAACTGTATCATTTATTTTTTTTGCTGCTTTCCTTATCTTTTCTTCGTCTTTCCTGTCTATTTTAAGTGGATAATATCTGTCAACTATATTTACTCTTATGGTTAATTTATCATCCATCCAAATACTTATTATCGGTTTAACAGAGCAATGCAATTATCAATCTCCCGCACAATTTTGTTTATTTTTAATTTTGCTTCCTTTGAATTATCACTCGAAGCTATAAACGTTTTTGCCAAATCATTAGTCTCAAGCTTATGATTCAGTTCAATAATTTCATTATCTTTATTTAATAGTTTTAATTTAAGTTCTTTATTTTCAGCCTTAAACAGTTTATTTTCATCTTTTAATTCTCGGTAAAGATAAACAAACTTTTCAAATTTTTCTTTAAATCCTCCTATCAGTTGTGGTGTTTCCATTAATATCAGGCTAAAATAATTTCTACAAAATTAATTAAGCATATGGATTTTCAAAAATTTTAATCGTTTGATTATACTTCTTTAAAGATAATTATTTTTTATAACAATAGTAAATATTATTGAAATTATTTTAGAATGTACAAAACTTCATCTCTATTTTTTAAAATTGTTATTGCGAGTTTTATAAAAATCATGTAGGTTTGCCCTAAATAAATATTTTTATGGATAATTTTATTGTTTCAGCAAGAAAGTACCGTCCATCAACATTTGCATCAGTAGTTGGTCAAAATTCGATAACCACTACCCTGAGAAATGCCATTGAAAAAAATCATATGGCACATGCATATCTGTTTTGTGGGCCAAGGGGAGTTGGAAAAACTACCTGTGCACGTATTTTTGCAAAAACAATAAACTGCCAAAATTTAACAGACGTAACTGAGCCTTGTAATGAGTGTGAATCGTGTGTTTCATTTAACGACGACCGCTCTTATAACATTCATGAACTTGATGCTGCATCGAATAATACAGTTGATGATATCAGGAGTTTGATAGAGCAGGTACGTATTCCACCTCAATTGGGAAAATATAGCGTATATATTATTGATGAGGTTCACATGTTATCAACTTCGGCATTTAATGCATTTTTAAAAACTTTAGAGGAGCCACCTGCCCACGCAATTTTTATTTTGGCTACTACCGAAAAGCATAAAATATTGCCTACCATATTATCAAGATGTCAAATTTTTAATTTTAGCAGAATTACTGTTGAAGATGCATCGGATCATTTGAAGTATGTAGCCAAAAATGAAAATATTGAGGTTGAGCTGGAAGCCCTAAACATAATTGCCCAAAAAGCTGATGGTGCAATGCGTGATGCCCTTTCGATTTTTGACCAAATTGTGAGTTTTTCAGGCAAAAAAATAACTTATGAGAATACTATTGCCAATTTAAACGTATTGGATTACGACTATTTTTTTAAGCTAACCGATGCCTTTATAAATGAAGATACTACAACATCGTTAGTACTGTTTGATGAGATTTTGGATAAGGGTTTTGATGGTCAGCATTTTTTGGCAGGCATTGGCAAACACTTTAGAGATTTACTTGTGGCAAGCGATGAGAAAACAATTAGCCTGCTTGAAGTTGGCGCAAATATTAAAACACAATACTTAGAACAGACAAAACAATGCACACCTTGGTTTCTTTTTCAAGCCTTAAAAGCCACAAACGAGGCTGAAATTAATTATCGTGGAAGCCAAAACAAAAGACTTACAGTTGAGCTTTGTTTAATAACTTTATGTAATTTAATTGCATTAAAAAAAAAAGTGAATTAAAAACCACACCCCCTGCCCAAAAAAAGACAAATAAACCAGAGAAAAAACATAATACCCCACCAACTCATTCTATAAACAAAAAAGAAACACCTGTTTATAATGAGTATAAAAGCTCTTCTCCATCGTTAAAAAACATAACAGCAAATAAAGTTGAAGACAGCCAAGCTATTTTGCAAAAGAATGAGCCTACAGCAGAAAGCCAGACTAAACAGATATTCTCAAATGATGAGTTAAAAACAGCATGGCTGAGGTATGCCGAGGCAATAAAAGATACAATGCCCCGATTATATCAAGTACTTCAAAACCATATTCCTGTTAAAGTTACAGAAACGTCATTACAGTTGCAGCTTGATAGCGAAAGTCAGAAAAAAGACCTTATGGAGAAAAACAACTCCGAGCTTATGAAGTTCCTTATGAAGGAATTGAACAACTATTCGTTTGAAATAAAATTTAAGGTGGCTGAAAGTGTTAAAAGTGAGGACTTAATTTATACTGAAACAGATAAATTCAAATATTTATTGGAACAAAACCAAGAATTAGATACACTCAAAAAAAAGTTTAACCTTGATTTTGAGTAATCAAATTAATATCAATTACTAATTAAAAAAAGACAATTATTATGCTTTCAAAAAAAATGGAACAAGAACTAAACAAACAGATTAATGCCGAATATTGGTCGGCTTATTTCTATTTGTCAATGTCAGCCTATTTAGACAATAAAGGTTTTGCAGGTAGTGCAAATTGGATGAGAATACAGTATCAAGAAGAAATTTCGCATGCTCTAAAGTTTTTTGACTACATTATTGAAAGAGGCGGAAAGGTTGATTTAATGCCTATTACAAAAGTTAGAAAAGAATGGGATGGGATAATAGACATTTTTGAAGAAACCCTAAAGCACGAACAAGAAGTAACAAACCTGATAAACATTTTAATGGATATAGCCATAAAAGAAAAAGACCATGCTGCAAAGAGCTTTTTACAATGGTATGTTGATGAGCAAGTTGAGGAAGAATCAGGCGTACAGACTATTTTAGACCAATTAAAAATGGTTGGAGGCAAAGGAAATGGTTTGTTTATGATTGATAAAGATTTGGGGCAGCGTGTATTTGTTGATGCTACAAAAGGTTAGTCCGAATGTCGAATTATAAATGTTGAAGTTTAAGGTTTACAGTTCAAGATTGATTGTTACATGGTTAAGATTGTTAAATTGCTAAATTGTTAAAGATTTAAAGTTAGCATGGTAATAAACTTCGATATTCTAACTTCAATTCAATTCAAAAATTTAAGGTTTTAAAAAAACCTACCTTTGCCAACTTTACAAATACTTTTAAATGAAAAAAGCACTAAACGTATTAAAATACCTTTTCTTTTTTGCCATCGGAATATTTTTATTCTCATGGGTTTATAAAGAATATGACCTAAATGAGTTTATGGAAACCTTGCATGGAATAAAGTGGGGTTGGATAATACTATCAATTATTATTGCACTACTTAGCCATTTAAGCCGTGCAATACGGTGGAATATGCTTATCCGTCCATTGGGTTTCAAACCGAAATTAGTAAACACTTTTTTTTCGGTAATGATACTTTATGCCACGAACCTTATTATTCCGCGAGGTGGTGAAATAACAAGGTGCACCATACTTTCGAGATACGAAAAAATACCCTTTGGTAAATTAGTTGGTACTGTTGTAATAGAGCGCACTACCGACACCCTGATTTTAATGATATTGGTATTTGCCACTGTATTTTTACAAATTGGGGTATTTAAACAGTTTATGATAAACAATCCTGAATTTGGACAAAACTTTGGGTTTATTTTTACTGTGTGGTTTTGGGTAATTGCATTTATAGCCGGAATAGGTGGGCTTTATATAATTTGGAAATTGCGGAACATACTAAGAAAAATAAAAATAGTTGAAAAACTATTTGATTTACTATACAATTTTTTTGAAGGTTTAAAATCAATAAAAAAGTTAGAAAAACCTTGGGCATTTTTAGGACATTCAATATTTATTTACCTAATGTATTTTTTAATGATGTATTCGGTGTTTTTTAGTTATGAACCTACACAAAATATTGGACCGTTAGCAGGACTTACTGCATTTATTATGGGAGGATTGGCAATGCTAATGCCTGTACAAGGAGGTATTGGTGCATGGCATTTTATGGTAATTGAAACACTATCAATTTATGGGTTAGATAAACTATATGGACAAGACTTTGCTTTAATTTCGCACACTTCAATGAATTTGATGATACTTATTGCAGGTGGTATAAGCTTTATTTTGCTACCCTTTTTTAATAGAAAAAAAGCAACCAAAATTATTAAATAAGGACATTCTAATAATTCCTTATTTTTTGTTAAATTTGTTTTTACGATAAAGTAGATTCAAATTTTAACCCATGCAGTATTGTTCAAAAAACAACAACTATCAAATACTCAAATGGGCATTTTTACTGTTCATACTTTTAACCCTACCTGCTCTGCTTGCAGCTCAACTAAACCAATATTGCGACACCTCTATTTATAGTGAATTAAATACACTGTTTAAAGAGGCTAATGTACTAGAAAGGGAAAACAAAAAAGGAGCAATACCCATTTTAAAAAAAATAACTAAGCTTGACACTACATTTGCAGCAGCATACTTTAAACTTGGAGAAATATACCACCGTAAGGCGATAGTTTCACAATACGATATTCAACACCACTCACATACGGGTTATTATTACAGAAAAGCTTCAGACTATTTTATAAATTCTGTAGAGCTATGTGAAGGCATAAAAAATTATGCTACGTACTTTTATCTTGGCGAACAATATTATTTACAACAAGAATATTCGCTTGCAGGCTATTATTTAGACCTTTACTTAAAGAAAAGTACTGTTTCGCTACCCGGTTTTGATATAGCCAATACGTATTACACAAACTATTTAAAGTGGAAGGATTGGAAGGATAACCCATACGACATATCAATTATTCCTGTGGAGAATATATGCACCGAAAAAAATGAGTTATACCCTTTTATTTCAGCAAACGGGCAATACTTTTATTTTACAAGGCATTACGAAAGACCTAAACCAAATTCATTATACAACGAAAATGTTAAAGAGTTATATATAAGCTACATTGAAGCTATTGACAGTAATGAAAACTGGGTTTTCACAAAAGGAAAAAAAATGGAATGGCCTTTTAATGACAATACAGTATTTAAGGAAACTTATTGTGATATACAGAATAGTGAAATGTATTTATCATATTATAACCGTAAACAAGTTGACAAAAAATATATTGATATTGGCACAATTTACTATACTGACAATAAAAACGGTTACTGGGAAGAGCCTGAGAAAATAAGATCAAAAATAAATGTAACAAACGTTTATAATGGTCAACCTTGCATATCGAACGATGGAAATAAACTGTTTTTTGTAAGTAACCGAACTGGCGGGGTTGGCGGTGCAGATATATATTATTGTATAAAAGATTCATTAGGCAGTTGGGGAAAACCAATTAATATTGGCAATACAATTAACACCATAAATGATGAACAGATGCCATTTATTCATTATGATAATAAAACTCTGTATTTTGCATCAAACGGGCATTTTGGCATGGGTGGTTTAGATATTTTTATGACCCACTTAAATGATAGCGGCAAATGGGAAACACCTAATAACCTTGGTCGCCCTATCAATACGGCATCAAACGAATATGGTTTTATTTTAGATGCCCGTGGTATAAAAGGGTACTATGCTTCGAATGCATTACCCGGACATGGTGGATGGGATATTTTTTGTGCAGATATACCCAAAATGTTCAGACCCGATGAGATGATTATTTTAAATGGTAAAATTACAGATGCCGACTCCATGCCTATTACTTCGTTTTTGGTAGATATTGTTAATTTGACTAACCAAAAATACTATACCGTACTAAATAATTTTGAATCGGGTACATTCTCATCAATAATACCTAAAGAGAACAATATTTATTATATTAAGGTTAACTCGAAAGGATATTCTTTTGGTAACATAATTTTAAAAGGCTTTCAGAATTCACACACCTATTTTGCTGATATAAAATTAACAAAACTTAAAAAAGGAATAAAATTTTACCTTAACCATATCCATTTTAATAATAATTATAATATAGAGTTTGCCTCAATGGGCATAATATCTGATTTTGCCGATTACCTTAATAAATACAAAAACCTGAGTGTGAAAATAATTGGGGTTACACCAAGCAAGTCAGCTACAGAAAGTTTCTCGGCTTTATCAGAAAAAGCAAATAAACTATATCAATGCCTAATCAGAAGAGGTATTTCAAATAATAGGCTATCGTACAAAACCGATACACTATTTGTTAGCAATATGCCGGTTGCCAACCCTACCAATTCGGAGATTATTATTGAGATTACAGATATGTAAAAAGAATAGTAAAATAAAAAACCGACTATTGGGAAAACAGTCGGTTTTTTTATTTATCAATTGTAAAGTACTATTTAACTTCCTCAAAGTCAACATCGGTAACCTCTTCGTCTTTACCTTTTGCTTCTCCGTTTCCACCTTCAGGTTGTCCTTGCTCTGCTTGGGCACCTTGTGCTCCACCTTGAGCTTGTTGCTGAGCATTATAAATATCTTGCGAAGCTGCCTGAAAAGTATCATTAACCTCTTTTGTTGCAGCATCAATTGCATCTAAATCCTGATTTTTATGAGCCTCTTTAAGTTTGACCAAGGCCTCTTCAATTGGTTTCTTTTTATCATCAGGAATTTTATCTCCAAACTCTTTTAGGTTTTTTTCAGTTTGAAAAACCAAACTATCTGCTGCATTGATTTTATCAATTTTTTCTTTAGCTTTTGCATCTTCATCAGCATTAGCTTTAGCTTCATCGCGCATGCGGTTAATCTCCTCATCACTTAACCCCGATGATGCTTCGATTCTGATTTTTTGCTCTTTGCCTGTGCCTTTGTCTTTTGCCGCAACATTTAAAATACCGTTTGCATCAATATCAAAAGTTACCTCAACTTGTGGCACACCACGTGGTGCAGGTGGTATTCCGTCTAAATGAAAACGACCAATTGTTTTATTATCGCTTGCCATTGGTCTTTCACCTTGCAACACATGAATTTCAACCGATGGCTGATTATCAGATGCAGTTGTAAAAGTCTCAGCTTTTTTGCTAGGAATAGTTGTGTTAGCCTCAATAAGTTTTGTCATAACACTTCCCATTGTTTCAATACCAAGTGAAAGTGGGGTTACGTCAAGCAGTAAAACATCTTTTACCTCTCCTGTTAAAACACCACCCTGTATTGCAGCACCAACAGCAACCACCTCGTCGGCATTTACCCCTTTTGAAGGTGCTTTGCCAAAAAAACCTTCAACAACTTTTTGAATTGCAGGTATTCTAGTTGAACCACCTACAAGTATTACTTCGTCAATATCAGATTGTGACAAACCAGCATCTTTCAATGCTGTTTTACATGGTCCTAATACTGCCTGAATTAACCTATCGGCAAGTTGTTCAAATTTTGCTTTTGTTAAAGTTTTAACCAAGTGTTTTGGAATACCGTCAACGGGCATTATATATGGCAAGTTAATTTCGGTACTTGATGAACTTGACAGTTCAATTTTTGCTTTTTCGGCAGCTTCTTTTAGCCTTTGAAGCGACATTGGATCTTTTTTAAGATTGATGCCTTCGTCTTTTTTAAATTCATCAGCCAGCCAGTCAATAATAATCTGGTCAAAATCATCTCCACCAAGGTGTGTGTCACCATTAGTCGATTTAACCTCATATACACCGTCGCCAAGTTCAAGAATTGAGATATCAAATGTTCCACCACCAAGGTCAAACACTGCAATCTTCATATCTTTGTCCTTTTTATCTAATCCATATGCCAATGATGCAGCTGTAGGCTCATTTATAATACGCTTAACTGTTAGTCCGGCAATTTCACCGGCCTCTTTAGTTGCCTGACGCTGAGAGTCGTTAAAATATGCCGGAACGGTAATCACTGCTTCGGTAACTTCCTGCCCAAGGTAATCCTCAGCTGTTTTTTTCATTTTTTGAAGAACTATTGCTGAAATTTCTTGAGGAGAATATTTGCGATCATCTATTTTTATACGAGGTGTACTATTATCACCCTTAACTACTTCATATGGTACACGGTTAATTTCTTTTGTAACACTATCATACTTTTCACCCATAAACCGTTTTATAGAATAAACTGTTTTAGTAGGATTTGTAATAGCCTGACGTTTTGCAGGATCACCAACTTTTCGTTCTCCATTTTCAACAAAAGCAACCATTGAAGGAGTTGTTCGTTTTCCTTCGCTATTAGGGATAACAACCGGTTCATTTCCTTCCATTACGGCAACGCATGAATTGGTTGTTCCTAAGTCAATTCCTATAATTTTACCCATTTTCTATAATAATTTTAATTTGTTAATCATTTTTCAACATTTACTTTTCAATGATTATGCCAATAAAATGATTGAGTGTTTATAGGCAAAAATGACATTTTATAGAAAATAGGTCGGAAATTAGGACTAATATTATGACAATACGGCAGATAAGAAGGTAGTGTAATGAAGCTGTTGCAAGCAGACGGAATTACATTAATGGGAATTATACATTAATTTGCCCCAAGAAGCGGAGAATACAACACCAAAGATTCCTCGACTTTACTTCGACATTGCTCAGTAACCACGCTCGGAATCCCTGCCTGTACTGCCGTTTCGGCAGGCAGGAGTTCGGTTAATTATTTCAGTTCACTAACGTTCTTGAAATAAATGGCTCACTGATTTAAAACATGCTACTCTACTCTTTACTCATAGTCAATTGTAAAATTGACAAAGTTTAAGTGTTTTGTATATCTACCACGATTTAAGCTGTCAATTGATGCATAGGTTAGCATAATCCCATCAATCTTATCATATTTATAGCGGCAGTCGAATAAGCCTTTACCATTTTTAATATTTGAATATGCAGTTGATGATTGTCCATAGTTGTTACCTGATTTTGAAACACTCATGTAGGTGGAATAGCTTTGACCTCCAACATAATATATAAAATCGAGCCTACCTGCAATTCTAACAACACCGGGTTTTTCAAAAATACTATTTGCAACCCTTTCATAAAAATCTACCCCTCCAATTTTTTGTTTCATCTCAAATGCAAGTTTACCGGGCTCTCTAACTTCATTTATTGTCTGTTCGTCATAATTAAAAAGTACTGAATGTTTGGTTGTATCATAATTTAATACTTCATAATAATTAAACCGTAAAGCAACTTGATATACTTTTCCAAAAACAGCTGCTTTCCATTCAGTTTTATATACCATAACCTCTTTATTCATAAATATTTTAAAATAACTACTCTGTTTAGGATTTGATACAACAAGTTTACTAATCATATATGTTTCTGACCATACCTTTTTTCCTGTTTCAGGATTTATTATCTCAAGTATATATTTATATCCTTCTAAAATTTGTTCGTTAGTTTTGTACAGGTAATTTTCATCATTAGCAAAAACCCCTGTGTCCTTAGGTATTTCATTGGTTCGTAATAATTGAATTGCATCACGGGTTGTACGCTCCCAATTACCGGGTTCGTATGGAGATATACTTTCATCAATAATTTTATATTCGAAAAGTGAAACATCTAAAATTGCGCTGTATTGAATGGAATCGGATACCTGTGCCATTTCATAAACATCACCTTCACCCAAAAAGGCTTTGTTTATTTTAATATACTGTGCAGTATCACTACTATTTAATAAACCATAAACCATAGTAATATCCTGCCACTCGCCATTAATCGAAAAATCGTCGTTGCATGAGTTTAATGTTATCAGGCTAATAAAAGCAACAATTAATATTTTTTTTGTAGAAAAATTCATCTGTTTATTTATTACTATTTAGTTAATGTAAATAACTTTTTTTGTTCAAATAATGCAAGCAAATATAGTATAATAAAACATATTTAGAGGTGTTTATTTAGATACAACTATAATATGCTTATATTCAATAGTATTGTCTAATACCATACGCTCAATTCTACAGGTATTGGTTTTGTAGTCATTTTTTTTTTTTAATACCTTAAATCCGCAACTGAATTGTTAATAAAAAAATCAATCAACTGTGTAA
>CBDUWQ010000054.1:0-20213 GCA_965370965.1 uncultured Bacteroidales bacterium | reverse complement strand
TTCCGATGCCTTACAGCTACATCAAACTAAACGCATGAATTATTCAGGTTATAGCTCTTAAATTTATTTAAATACGTTAACAGCATATTTATCATGTAAGTTAAAAATAGTAATTGTATTACAGCACATTTTTTAATAAAAATGATTATCATGCCTATTTATTTACCCAAAATTTATAAAGTGGAGCTTGAAATAATTTATAAAGATGATTACCTAATAGCCATAAATAAGCCACATGGTTTATTAGTACATCGCTCAAAATATGCCGATGATGCTAAAGTTTTTGCTGTTCAGGAACTCCGTAATCAACTTGGGCAGTTTGTGTATCCATGCCACCGTATTGACCGGAAAACCTCGGGGGTACTGCTTTTTTCGCTCAATGAAAACACCAACTCATTAATGCAACAGCAATTTGCTAATAACAAGGTAACTAAAAAATACATGGCTGTTGTACGTGGATATACTGATGATAAAGGAACAATTGATTACGTTTTGATGAATGAAAAGAAAAAAAAACAAGAGGCAATAACGCACTATAAAACTCTTAAACGCACAGAAATTGATGTTCCGTTTGGAAAATTTAACACCTCACGGTACTCATTAATAGAGGCCTATCCACAAATGGGCAGATACCACCAAATACGCAAACACTTTGACCATATTTTTCACCCAATAATTGGCGATCGAACTCATGGCTGCAACAAACAAAATCGCCTGTTTAAAGAGCGTTGGAACATGACCACTATGATGCTGCATGCAGTGGAAATAGGTTTTATTAACCCCATAACAAATACCGAAACCAAAATTGAAGCAACCATTAGCAATGAGTTTAAAAGAGTTATGGAAATTATGGGCTGGGATTGCTAAATTTAGGTGGTAATTAGTGATTACACTGATGATCTGAACCCTCGGCATGATGATGATCGCAAATAATCAATGCATCTTTTATGTTTCCTGCAAGGTAATTATCTATAAGTTTATTCACATTACCTGAACAACCGCGAATTACTTTTATATCGGTAAACATAATCTTATTATAGGCTCCTTGCCCCATATTACCAGCCAGCATTAGTTCAACTCCATTCGCTTTTAAGTCGTTTACAATATTCGATTTACAACCACAACCCTGAAGCGATGGAACTACCTCAGAATGGATAATTTTGTTGTTTTCAACGGTGTAAACAGTAAAATATTCACAATGACCAAAATGGTCGTCAACATTATTGTTTTTTGTTGGAACTGCTATTTTCATTTCTTGGTTTTTTAGATAATAGAATTATCACAATATGCTTGATTCTTTAATTTTCTGCAAATATAAACTCAAAATAATTAAAGTTTATTTTATTCATTATGTTTGTTACTTAAAAAAAGGCTTATTTCATATTAAACGGATAAACAAAACCATTAAGTAAAGTACATTTTAGCTATTTAATAACTTCTTAGGCTTTGTTATGTAATAAGTTGACTGAAATAGGTATAGTTATTTAGTGTCAGCAAGAAAACTCCGTATTTTTAAGTGCTTAGCCAGAAAACCGCAAATTCAAGCCCGCCTTAAGGTAAACCTGAACGATTAGTCGGGCAGGGCTTTATTCACAATAATAAAAACTATCAAAGGTGTTTATGAACTCCCTTTGGTCGTTTCGTAGTATTAAAAATCAGGAGTTTACTCCGCCGCGGCGGATGATTGTTTCCAATACAAAAGTAACCTGCCTGCTGCAGGCAGGCGCAGAAATTGCGTTTTCGGGCAAGCACTATATAGTAACAAATCCTTAATGGCAAAATACAAACAGATAAAGAGACTTACTTATTTAACAGCATTACTACTTTTAATAACTATTATAAGTTGCAACAACACAACAAACGAGGTAGTAGTTTACACAAGTGTTGACCAAATATTTTCGGAACCAATTTTAAAAGAGTTTGAAGATAGTACTGGCATATTGGTAAAAGCTGTATATGATACCGAAGAGACAAAATCGACCGGTGTAGTAAACCGCCTTATTGCCGAAAAGGATAACCCCCAATGCGATTTGTTTTGGAGCGGAGACCCCATAAGGACAATAGTACTAAAAAACAGAGGTATTTCAGTGTTAGTGTTGACCCCCTTGGTGATGGTTGGAATAACTTAAAATTAACAGTTGCAGATAGCCTGTTTACAGTTTACCTAAACAACAAGCAACTTTTTCAGGTAAAAGATGAAACCTTTAAAAATGCAGGAAAAATTGGTCTTTGGACAAAGGCAGATGCCGTAAGTTACTTTGATGAATTACAAGTTAAAGAGATTAAAAAAACGGAGTAGAATTAACTGTGTGGTTTTTGACCTATATTGTCTTGTTTTGATTTATTATAAGGCAGTTTAACAGAAAATATGCTCCCTTGGTTTATTGTGCTATCAACACCTATTGTGCCACCTAACATCCTAACCAGTTCACTGCAAATGGCCAAACCTAAACCGGTTCCTCCATATTCTCTTGTCATATAATCTGCGGCCTGTACAAATCTTCCAAATATTTTTAAATTATCATCTTCAGCTATTCCAATACCGGTGTCGCGCACAAAAAGCTCTATTATATCGTCGGTAATTTTAAAGCCTATTCTTATTTCACCTTGGCAGGTAAATTTTATTGCGTTATCAATAAGTTGTTCCATTATTTGCTTTATCCTAAATGGATCCGTTGTCATGCAGTCACCTTTTGAAATTTCACCATGCTCAACTAATATGTTAATGCTTTTAGTGTTGTAAGCAAGGTTTTCGTTATAAAGTTTTGTTTGTGCAAAAGCATATAATTCATTAAACAGCTCATTTAAGCAAACTGGGCGTGCTATAATTTTTAGTTGCCCCGATTCAATTTGACTCAAATCAATAATATCGCTAATAATTTGGAGCAGCTTGTTACTATTTGAATTTATTAAATCAACATATTTTTCAACATCAGACGGCGACGGATTGGCATCGCGCAATAACTGCGAAAAACCTACTACTGCATTTAATGGAGTCCTAATCTCATGGCTCATGTTTGCTAAAAATGCCGATTTGAGCTTATCTGCTACTTCAGCCATAATTTTCGACTCTTTAAGTTGTTTTTCCCGCTCTATTACCGACTCCTTTACATATTCAATATTTTCAGCTATTACCGATAATTCATCGTTACCTTTAAACGATTTTAAAATATCGTATTTAGCAAACCGCAATGCATTCAAATTAAAATTTATTATGGCAATTTTATCAAAAAACATTTTGTCAATAATAGCAGGTGAAACTACAAAAACCAACAACAGTAGTATTAATATTGTTATTATTATATACATTAAAATTTTTAATGCAAAGCCATAACGTACAGTATAGTCAAATTCAGCATACAAAATAATTTGGTTTGGTAATCCGGTTATATTTAATAATGGTTTTATTATGTAATAGTATTTTACTCCATTTTCTGTCTCTATTTCATATTCTCCTTTATTTAATAACTCAGCCCAAGCTTTTGAATTTAACCTTAGTTCAGTTTTATTATCAAGTATTGATATTTTTGTGGTATCGTCAAGGTTAAACAAATGCATATCAATAACTATTTTGTTTACTTTGGGTATAATATCATTAATATGCTTATACAATATGTTGTTTATTAAGTAATTGGATTTAGGGTTAATATCGGCATCAAAATTTATTATTGTATTAACAGTATATAATGCGTTTTTCGGTGCATAATACGAATACATATATATTCTATTGTTTTTTGGATTAACACTAATGTTATAGGTTTTGTAATAGGGTAAATCAAAAATATTATTGAAAAATTCGATAAAATCTGCACCTTCATTTTTAAAATCGTAGTTAAGTTTATCTTTTAAGGTGCTTTTAACAACTATTGCATTTTTGTTAATTAATAAAAGGTTATCAACTTCAATATTTTTAGCAACTTTTTTTAAGATGCTATCGGGCACTTCATTGCCATGTTTCCAATTTTTGTTTAAATAGTTTGCTGCTTTAATTACCCTATTTTTATACGCATATGTGGTTTGTTTTTCAAGGTGGGTTAAGTAAATGCCAAAATATCTGAATTCTTCAAGTATCCTTTCATTTAGTCTTGTTTTTTCATCATTTATTACACTGTTTAGTTGTTTTTTTACATTAAAAACAACAATACCAGATATAGATGTGGTAACAAATAACACAATAAATAAAACAAACAAATTGGCTTTGCGTTTCATGGGTGTTTAGACAAAGGTTAACTAATATTAGATGTATAAATTTAATATAAAAAAACATAGGAAGCACTATGTTTTTAAAAAAAATAGATAACCTAAATAATTAGGCACTCTCTAAAAATTTATTC
This sequence comes from uncultured Bacteroidales bacterium, assembly GCA_965370965.1. GTDB lineage: Bacteria > Bacteroidota > Bacteroidia > Bacteroidales > SZUA-534 > GH45. The sequence continues at coordinate 15,879 of CBDUWQ010000054.1, read as the reverse complement.
ACCAATGCCTGTTTCGCTACTGTGAAAGCTTTCAATATTTATGAAGTTCGACTTTACTGTTGTAAATAAGTGATTTTTAGAGTTTGTCAATAGTTTTACTGATTCAAGGTTTTAACCCAAAATCATACCTACAATTGTAGCAGAAAGCAGTGATGCAAGTGTGCCGGCAAGAAGTGCTTTTATTCCGTATTTTGATAAAAACCGTCGTTTATTAGGGGCCAAACCGCCAATGCCCCCTATCTGGATGCCTATTGATGCAAAATTTGCAAAACCGCAAAGCATATATGTAGCCATAATGGTTGATTTTGAATATGCCAAGGCTCCTGCTGCTTTAAAACTTGCAAGGCTTTCATATCCAACAAATTCGCTTGCAATAATTTTTTCGCCTAACAGTTGCCCTACAAGGGTAATATCTTGAGCAGGTACACCAATAAGCCACATTAATGGTGCTAAGCCATAACCAAGTATAAATTTCAAGTCTAATCCTGAGTACTGGCCGTTGGTAATATTTTCAATCCAACTATTTATTGATGTCCAGTCTCCAATTTTAAAAAAAACAAAGTTAACCATGGCAATAAAAGCAAAAAATACCAACAACATGGCACCAACATTTGCTGCAAGCTTAAGCCCTTCAGACGTTCCGTTGCTCATGGCATCCAAAACATTGGAGCCTATTTTATCCATCGATATATCAATATCTTTATTAATGTTTTCGGTTTGGGGAACCAATATTTTAGAAATTACTATTGCACCAGGCGCAGCCATTATTGATGCAGCCAACAAATGTTTTGCAAACAACAAACGCTGAACGGGGTCGTTACCACCCAAAAAACCTATATAGGCAGCAAGCACACCTCCTGCAACAGTAGCCATGCCACCTACCATAACCAAAAACATTTCCGAATTATTCATTTTTGGCAAATATGCCTTTATCATTAAAGGGGCTTCTGTTTGACCCAAAAATATATTGCCTGCTACCGATAAACTCTCGGCACCCGAAAGTTTCATTGCCTTAGACATTAACCAAGCTAAACCCCAAACAATTTTTTGAATTATGCCAAGATAAAAAAGCACACTTGTAAGAGCCGAAAAGAAAATTATGGTTGGCAGTATTTGAAAAGCAAAAATGTAACCGTATTTTGAAGTATCTAAAAAGTCGCCAAATAAAAAATTAGTACCATCGCGGGTAAAATCAAGTACTTTAACAAATATTTTTCCAATAAATTCAAAAAATACCTGAATAAAAGGTACCTGCAAAACACCAACCGCCAAAAGCAATTGAATTATCAAACCTACTACTATGATTTTCCACGAAATAGCTTTTCGATTTTCACTAAATGCAAAGGCAATTAAAAAAAGTATTAAAATTCCTAACAAACCTCTAAATAATGAATTTACCGAAAAGCCATCGCTTTTAGTTAAATCAACAACCGATGTAGTTTTGGCAGGTATGCTGCTAACTGGGCTTTCAACAATTTGATTTTGTGTAAAGGCAGTATCAATATTTTTGTGTTGGGTATTTACAGCATTTAAATTTAGCGACAATGAAATGAAAAGGAAAAACATGCTTAGTGGTAATAGTAGTTTGTTCACTATAAGATAATTAGGTTAAATAATTATTTGTATTTATCATTAGGCAGTCAAGCTATTTTTCTCTACGGTTTATTTCATCACGTATTTGTGATGCCTCTTCATATTCTTCTTTTTCAACGGCTTTATTTAACATGTCTTTAAGTTCGGGCAATGTTTTATTTATAAATTTGTCAGTTTTATGTAAACTGTTTTCAGTCTCTGTTGGTGCTTCTGTTCTTAAACTATCATCAGCAGGAAGTAATATCCCTGCTTTATCCAATATATCTTTTGTAGTATAAATAGGGCAGTCAAATCTTATGGCTAAAGCTACTGCATCCGAAGTTCGCGCATCAATTTTAATACGGCTGCCGCCATTATCGCATAATAATTCAGAATAAAATATTCCCTCTTCAAGTCGGTGTATGTTAACCTCAATAAGGTCAATTTTAAAAGCCATTGCAAAATTCACAAACAAATCGTGTGTTAGGGGTCTTGGTGGTTTAAGAGCTTCAAGTTCAATGGCAATAGCCTGTGCTTCAAACCCTCCTATTATTATTGGTATTCGTCGTTCTCCTTTTTCTTCAGCCAATACTAAAGCATATGCCCCCGATTGCGTTTGGCTGTATGATAGCCCTAATACTTTAAGTTTTATTCTGCCCATTTTTCTAAAATATATTAGTGTAACAAACCTACATGAATTTTATAAAACACACAAACAAATAAAATAATTAGATTAATAATTTGTAGATAAACTAAACTTTTCTACTTTTGCAGTCCGAAAGTTTTTAAACATATAATATTTGGATTGATGTACGCAATAGTTGAAATAGGTGGACAGCAACTTAAGGTTGAAACCAAAACAAAAGTTTTTGTCAATAAAATGGATGCTGAAGAAGGAGCAACCGTTGATTTTGATAAGGTGCTGTTGATTGATAATGAAGGCAAAGTGAAAGTTGGACAGCCTGTAGTTAAAGGTGCAAAAGTATCTGCTAAAGTAATTGCACATGTTAAAGGTGACAAGGTAAAAGTATTCAAAAAGAAAAGAAGAAAAGGATACAAAACATTAAATGGTCATCGTCAGGAATATACTGAAATTGAAATTGATAGTATTACAGCTTAATTATAAAAAGTTTTAAGAAATGGCACATAAAAAAGGAATGGGTAGCTCCCGAAACGGACGTGAATCGGAAAGTAAACGCCTGGGAGTAAAAATATACGGTGGACAAAAAGCTATTGCAGGCAACATTTTAGTACGCCAGCGTGGCACAGTACACCGACCTGATAATAATGTTGGAATAGGTAAAGACCATACCTTATTTGCACTTATTGATGGTACTGTAAAATTTGCAAAGAAAAAAGATAATAAGTCGTATGTTTCTATAATACCAGAAGCATAGTATAACGAACTTTATATGATATATTAAATCTCCTGGTAAATAATTTATCAGGAGATTTTTTTTTACTTTTACGCAAAATATATTTACCAATGTTAACACTAAAAGTTATACAAGAAAACAAGCAGCAGGTTATTGATAGGTTACGTATTAAAAACTTTGATGCAGCGCAAATTGTTGAGTCTATTCAAAAAAAAGACGATGAGCGTAAAAAGACACAAAAAGAACAGGATGATATCCTTGCCCAAATAAACATAGTGTCTAAGGAGATTGGAATCTTATTCAAATCGGGCAAACCTGAAGAAGCCAACAAGGCAAAAGCAAAAAGTGTTTCATTAAAATATGAAGTAAAAGGTTTAACTGAGCGATTGACAAAAATTGGAGTTGAGCTGAATGATTTATTGGTGCAAATACCAAATTTACCACATAACTCGGTGCCTGCCTGTAAAGGCGAAGACGAAAATATTAAAATAAAAGAGGATGGTGCTTTTCCAAAATTAGATAAAGGTGCTGTACCTCATTGGGATTTGGCAAAAAAATATGATATTATAGACTTTGAACTTGGTGTAAAAATAACAGGCGCAGGTTTTCCGGTATATAAAGGCAAAGGGGCAAGGCTGCAAAGGGCGCTTATTAATTTCTTTTTAGAAGAGAACCAAAAAGCAGGTTTTTTAGAAATTATGCCACCTTTAGTTGTTAACGAGGCATCGGGTTTTGGAACCGGGCAGTTGCCTGATAAAGAAGGGCAGATGTACCATATTGGCATCGACAACCTTTACCTGATACCTACTGCCGAGGTGCCTGTTACCAATTTATACCGAGATGTAATTTTAAATGCAAAAGATTTTCCCGTAAAAAATACTGCTTATAGTGCATGTTTTAGACGTGAGGCAGGCTCATACGGTAAAGATGTACGCGGGCTAAACCGCCTGCACCAATTTGATAAGGTTGAAGTTGTTGCCATTGAGCACCCCGACAAATCATATGCTATGCTTGATTATATGGTAAGCCATGTGGAATCATTAATAAAGAAACTGAATCTGCCTTATAGATTATTAAGGCTTTGTGGTGGCGATTTGAGTTTTACATCGGCACTAACTTTTGATTTTGAGGTTTATGCAGCTGCACAACAAAAATGGTTAGAGGTTAGCTCGGTAAGCAATTTTGAGTCGTATCAGGCAAACAGGTTAAAACTAAGATTTAAAGAAGAGGGGCAAAAGAAACCGCAATTGGCACATACATTAAATGGCAGCGCCTTGGCCTTGCCACGTATTGTTGCTGCTATACTTGAAAATAACCAAACACCTGCCGGAATAAAAATCCCTGAAGTATTGGTTGAGTATTGTGGGTTTGATATGATTAAATAAGAAGTGCCTAAAGTATATTAAAGTTTTGAGTACCTAAAGTTATTAAAAACATTATTTTTGCGATAAATATCGGTCCCATAGTTCAATGGATAGAATTTAAGATTCCGGTTCTTAAGATCTGGGTTCGAATCCCGGTGGGATCACACATAACTACTAAAAACCAACACTTTATGTGTTGGTTTTTGTGTTTCGCAACTAAATTCGCAACGATTAATAAAATTCAATTATCTTAATATGTATGGTTTATCTTAGAATATTAAAGGATTTAGCCACTATTGTATTGTTTTTATTACTATCAATCAAAAATAGAAGAATTAGAATGCTATTGTCTAATGAAGTCGCATTTTTAAAATTAACCAGAAACAAGAGAAGAAATCCTAAATATCGCATTTACTTCAAGGTACATTGTTATAATACTGTTTTTATTGCAAAGGTTGGTGGTGATACATCAGCCAACTATACTCTTTTCCAGAGTAAACAAAATAATTGACAAGTAACAATAAGTAGATTAAATATGGGCACAATAGTATTTTGCCTTTGAAAAATTAAATATATTACCTAATATTGCCTTTGAAAAATATGTTTTTAGGTTCATTATTGCCTTTTATTTATATAAATTACAATGTATTTAAAGCGAAATATTGATAAGGAATTACTAAGTTGGAAGAAGGAGACGGAACGAAAACCATTGCTAGTGAGAGGAGCAAGACAGGTTGGGAAATCTTCGTCGATAAGGGAATTCGGTGAAAGTTTTGATACCTTTTTGGAAGTTAATTTTGAGGAACATAAAAAGGTTCATGCTCTTTTTGAAGGAGATTTAACTCCACAAGTGCTATGTCAAAACTTATCGCTAATGTTCGATATGGAAATTGCACCTGGAAAAACACTGCTTTTCTTCGATGAGATTCAGGCTTGCATTCCTGCAATTTCTTCGCTTCGTTTTTTTTATGAAAAAATGCAAGATTTACATGTTGTAGCAGCTGGTTCATTATTGGAATTTGCACTTGCAGAAATTCCTTCGTTTGGAGTAGGTAGGATTCGTTCAATTTATATGTACCCTTTGTCTTTTGATGAATTTCTTTTGGGCTTAGGACATGAAAAACTTTTGGAAGCAAAGGGCAAAGCAAATGCTCAAAATCCTCTTGCAAGCCCTATTCATGAAAAATTATTGGATTTACTTAAAAAATTTCTGGTAATTGGAGGAATGCCTGAGGTAGTTGAAAAGTTTGTAATGCAGAATGATTTGAGAGTTTGTCAAAGAATTCTTGATGATTTGATTGGCTCATTTCGAACTGACTTTGCCAAATATAAAAATAGAGTGCCCTCTTCTCGAATAAGGGAGGTCTTTGAATCTGTTGTTCGGCAAGCGGGAGGTAAATTTGTATTTAAAAAAGCATCGCAAGAACTGAATACTTTACAAATAAAAGAAGCCCTTGAACTACTCATTATGGCAGGTCTAGTGATTCCGGTTACACATACATCAGCCAATGGTATTCCTTTAGGAGCAGAAGTAAACCCTAAAAAGAGGAAAATGCTACTACTGGACACAGGTATTTTTCAACGATTAATGCAACTTGATATTTCAGAATTACTCTTTACAAATGAATTTAATTTGATTAATAAGGGGGGAATTGCAGAACAATTTATTGGTTTGGAGATTCTGAAGAACGAATCTTGTTATAATCAGACGCAGTTGTTTTATTGGCATCGTGAAGCATTAAACAGCAATGCCGAAGTTGATTACCTTATTCAGAAACAAAATGATATTGTTCCACTGGAAGTTAAATCAGGCACTAAAGGTTCAATGAATAGTATGTTTTTGTTTTTAAATGAAAAGAACTCTGGCTATGGATGTCGAATATCACTGGAAAATTTTGCAGAATACGAAAATATTAAAGTATATCCGCTTTATGCCTATGCAAATATTATGACATAGTTAATGTAATATACATTTTGTGTATTTGTCGAAAAAACTATGGATTGTGCAAAGTGTAAATCATCAAATAGGGTAAAAAGAGGTATTGTTAAAGGTCGTCAGCGATATACTTGCAAAGATTCCGGTTCTTAAGATCTGGGTTCGAATCTCGGTGGGATCACAACATAAAAGCAAAAGCCTCTGATTAATAGAGGCTTTTGCTTTTAATATTTGCAATTGTCTGTTTTTGATAATATATTATTGAACAAAACACAAGGTTGTTTCAATCATATTTTGAACAAAAGGAAAGGTTGTAGTTGCTTTCTCAATTCTAATCTTTTTATTAAAAATCACCATGGGTTTGTTAAAAACACACTACTGTTAATAACATTATTAAACCTTTTAATGTATGCAAAACATTTTTTTACAGAAGTTTCTTAAATTTGCGCAATATTAATAATCTGATTATTTAATAATAATTCCTGACATGGTTACATTTTTTCAAACTCCTGATGGCAAGACAATTGCCGTGCAAATCAAAGAATCTTTATCCACAACCGATATTTCAAAACTAACATGGCTTTTTGGCGAGGCAACTGTTTTAAACAGCAAAACGGTAAAAGGAACTTTTATTGGTCCCCGAAAAGAGATGATTACACCATGGAGCACAAATGCTGTTGAAATAACCCAAAACATGGATGTTTCGGGCATTATCAGGATTGAAGAGTTTGAAAAAGCCCAAACCGGCAACCCTCAATTTGACCCAATGCTAAAGGCATTGTACAGTGAGCTGAATCAGGAATTATTTACTATAGATATTGAGCCCGAACCTGTTATTTATGTTGACGATATAACAGAATACAATAAACAGGAGGGGTTGGCGCTAAATAACGATGAAATTGGATATTTAGAGAAACTTTCAAAAAAATTAAATCGCAAACTTACCGATAGTGAGGTTTTTGGTTTTTCGCAGGTAAATTCGGAGCATTGCCGCCACAAAATATTTAACGGTACTTTTATTATTGATGGCAATGAGAAAAAAGAGACCCTATTTCAGCTCATCAGAAAAACTACCAATACCAATCGTAATAGAGTAATATCGGCATATAAAGATAATTGTGCCTTTATGCAGGGACCAACCATTGAGCAGTTTGCTCCAAAAACACAAGATAAATCCGATTTTTTTGAAGTTAAAGATTACGAATCGGTATTTTCGTTAAAAGCCGAAACACACAATTTCCCAACAACGGTTGAACCTTTTAACGGTGCAGCAACCGGAACAGGAGGGGAGATTCGCGACCGTATGGCAGGCGGCAAGGGCAGTATGCCAATTGCCGGTACTGCCGTTTATATGACAAGCTACTCGCGGCTTGAAAAAGACCGTGAATGGGAGCAGGCATCAAAAGCCCGCCCATGGCTATACCAAACCCCACAGCAAATACTTACCAAAGCATCAAACGGTGCCAGCGATTTTGGAAACAAATTTGGGCAACCGCTTATCTGCGGAAGCGTGTTAACTTTTGAACATACCGAACCTTATAAAAAGTTTGGCTTTGACAAGGTTATTATGCTTGCCGGAGGTGTTGGTTATGCAAAAAAAGCCGACTGTTTGAAAGATAAACCCGATGTAGGCGATAAAGTAATTGTTATGGGCGGCGACAACTACCGTATTGGTATGGGCGGAGGTGCCGTATCGTCAGTTGATACCGGAGAATTTAAAAATGCTATTGAGCTTAATGCCGTGCAACGCTCGAACCCCGAAATGCAAAAGCGTGTGGCAAATGCTGTTCGCGCTTTAAGCGAAGAGGATAAAAACCCAATTGTGTCAATTCACGACCATGGTGCAGGCGGGCATTTAAACTGTTTGTCGGAATTGGTTGAGGAGACAGGGGGCAAAATTGAGGTACGTAAACTGCCCATTGGCGACCCTACGCTTTCGGCAAAAGAGATTGCAGGGAATGAATCGCAAGAGCGTATGGGACTGATTCTTAAAGAAAATGACATTGAACATTTGAAAAAAATAGCCGAACGCGAGCGTGCCCCAATGTATGTGGTAGGCGAAACAACTGGCGATATGCAGTTTAGCTTTGTTGACGAAAAAGACGAATCAAAACCTATTGATTTACAGTTGTTTGATATGTTTGGCAACCCACCAAAAACCATTATGGACGACAAAACGGTGGCAAATAATTTTACAGAGCTAAATTATAAACAAGAAGATATACAAAAACACCTTGAAAACCTGTTGCAGCTTGAATCGGTTGGTTGCAAAGACTGGCTAACAAACAAGGTTGACCGCTCGGTTACGGGCAAAATTGCCATGCAGCAAAATGCAGGCCCGCTACATTTACCGCTGAACAACTGCGGTGTAGTGGCACTCGATTACCAAGGCAAGAAAGGCGTTTCAACCTCAATTGGACATGCGCCGATAAGTGCGATGCTTAGTGCGGCAAAAGGTTCGCGTTTGGCTGTTGCCGAAGCTTTAACAAATATTGTTTGGGCTCCAATTTACAATGAAATAAATGGTGTATCGCTAAGTGCCAACTGGATGTGGCCTTGCAAAAATGAGGGCGAAGATGCCCGTTTATACGAAGCTGTTGAGGCTTTAAGCAATTTTTGTATTGAACTGGGGATTAATGTGCCAACGGGAAAAGATTCGCTGTCGATGACACAAAAATATAAAAACGGAGAAAAAGTATATGCCCCAGGCACAGTTATAGTATCGGGGGCTGCCGAGGTTACCGATATTAAAAAGGTAGTTACGCCTGTATTGCAAAATGTTGAAAATGCCCCGCTTTTTTACATCGATTTATCAAAAGACAGCAGAAAGCTTGGCGGCTCGGCATTTGCACAAATACTAACAAGTTTAGGCAACAACTGCCCCGATGTTACCGATGCTGCATATTTTGTTAAGGCATTTAATACCATACAAAAGCTTATTAATGATGGGCAAATATTGGCAGGGCACGATATATCGGCCGGAGGTTTGATTACAACTCTGCTTGAAATGGCATTTGCCGATAACTTATTGGGTATTGATGTGGATTTATCGGCATTAAACGAAACCGATCCTGCCAAAGTTTTATTTGCTGAAAATACAGGTATAATAATTCAAGTTAAAGATGCTGAAAAGGTTGAGGATATATTAAATAGCGAAGGTATAGAGTTTTTGAATATAGGAGGACTAGGAAAAGAAGGTATAGTAAATGTAAACACAGGTACTGCAAAATACTCGTTTAGTGTTGAAAAATTGAGGGATATTTGGTATAAAACATCATATTTATTAGATACAAAACAATCGGGCAAGGTATTGGCAAAAGAGCGTTACAACTTGTATAAAAGCAATACCTTAAAATGGGAATTTAACGGTTTTACCGGAAAAGCTACCGATTTGGGTATTGATTTAAAGCGCCGTAAACCAACAGGTACAAAAGCCGCCATAATACGCGAAAAAGGCGTAAATGGAGATCGTGAAATGGCATACACCTTATATGCTGCAGGTTTTGATGTTAAAGATGTTCATATGACCGACCTAATTGCAGGACGCGAAGATTTAGCCGATGTTAACATGATTGTTTTTGTTGGTGGCTTTTCAAACTCCGATGTGCTTGGCTCGGCAAAAGGATGGGCAGGAGCATTTTTATATAACGAAAAGGCAAAGCAGGCACTCGACAATTTTTATGCGCGCCCCGATACTTTAAGCCTTGGCATTTGCAACGGTTGTCAATTAGTAATTGAGCTGGGGCTGATAAACCAAGAGCATGAGAAAAAGCCGAAAATGCTGCACAACGCATCGCATAAATTTGAGTCGGGCTTTATTAATGTTACCATACAAAAAAACAACACCGTAATGCTCCAAAATATGGAAAACATGCAATTGGGTGTTTGGGTAGCACACGGCGAGGGCAAATTCAAATTCCCTTACGGTGAAGACAAATACAATATTCCGGTAAAATTTAGCAATAACGCCTATCCGGCAAACCCAAATGGCTCGCCTTTTGCCACAGCAGGTATATGCTCTGACGATGGTCGTCATTTGGCAATGATGCCACACCCCGAAAGGACTATTTTTCCATGGCAATGTGCATACTATCCTAATAATAAAAAACAGCATGAAATAACCCCATGGTTAAAAGCATTTGTAAATGCAAGGGAGTGGATTGAGAAAAATAGATAGTGTTTGCAAGAAAACTCTGTGTTTTTGGGCAAGCACCAGATAACTGTTTTGACCAATGAAAACGAAAACTATTTTTATTTGGGTTACACTTTTTAGTATTGCAATGGGTATGCTTGAAAGTGCTGTGGTGGTTTATTTGCGTGAGCTGTACTATCCTGAAGGCTTTGCCTTTCCGTTAAAAATAATGAGTGCAACAGTTGTTTTTACTGAATTATTGCGTGAGGTTGCTACGCTAATAATGCTTATTGCCATTGGTGTTTTGGCAGGCAGGACAAAAACTGAAAAGTTTGGGTATTTTATTTATTCATTTGCCATTTGGGATATTTTATATTATGTTTTTTTAAAATTGTTGCTCAACTGGCCCGAATCATTATTTTCGTGGGATATTTTATTCATGCTTCCCACCACATGGGTGGCTCCGGTTGTTTGTCCGGTATTGCTTGCATTGGCTATGATTACTTTGGCGTTAAGCATTATTTATTTTACCAATAAATCAGTTGCAACCGTTATTTCAAAAACCGAGTGGTGGTTTTTTATTTTGGGCTCTTTAATTTGCATTATATCGTTTACCTACGAGTATTCAATATATATTTTGCACAAATTTTCATGGTATGATGTGTTTATACCAACAAAAAAACTGATGGATTATGCCATTCAATTTGTTCCGGTAGGGTTTTTATGGTGGGTTTTTTGGTTGGGTTTTATAATAATTTTAGGCACCATAGGTCATTTTATTTATAGAAATTTAAAACAGTTTTACTACAGCAGTAGTTCGTTAAATTTTGAGCTGCCCATTATTAAAAAACGCATATCCATTTATAAATAACACCGAACCGATAATTTATAGAACTTAAAAAAATATCGCCATCTCGATAATGGCATCGGGACTAATTTTGTAGAGTTACGTGCAAGCACTATTTATAAGGCAACTCCTGTAAAGTTACTTTTAGCTTATTGTTTGTTGCAGATATATTTGTTAAAACAAACCGCATTTTATTCATTGAAATGCCCCGTGTTAATTTTTCAAATGTATTTTTTTGATAGCTATCGGTAATTTGCTTTATGTTTTCGGGTTTTTCGCGTGCTTTGCTCATAATAAATACCATTGTCGATTTAAAATACTCTTTCCATAACCCATGCGAAAAGTTGCACAATTCTGTTGAGTCAGCACTTGGTATCCCTTTATATTGAAGCGAATAAATAGGTACTTGTTTTTGAATATTTCCCTGAGCGCTCATAACATCGTGCCGAGGACCCAGCTTGGTAATTTGGTAAAATACGGGGTCGGCAATTGTATCTGAATTTGCCTGTACCCAAAATTCATATACCGACTCAAAATTACCATACGACGATGATTCGATTTCACTTTTATAATGCTCAAGTTTTATTCTATTAAATTGATTGGGTTCAATATTTTTTGGTGGATAGTATTTTATTAAAACCATTGTTTCATCAAAACTATTCCTATATGTTTCAACTATCTCAAATTTATCGTTAAAAGGAATTTTGGCATTAATTCTCGAAAAATGCTCATATGCAATATCACTTGAATTGTTTACTTCGTTTAAAAAAAAATCGCAAAGCAATTGGGTTGTGCCTTTATACAGCACATTTGCCATTACTCTTGCTCTGTAAACAGCCATTTCAAGGGCATTTACTGTATCCATTTCAGGGTCAGATATACCAATGGAATATATCAAACTGTCATTAGATACCGGAGGGGTAATAAACCATCTGGGCACCAACTGGGGCAAAGTATATTGATATGTTCCGGAATGGCTCTCCCGCTTTGAGTATTTTGAGTTGTTTGTCTCTTCCTCAAATATTTTTTCAAAATTTTCTTTATCAAGTTGAGCACTAGTGGTTAGTGCATATAGTATAATACTTAAAAAAAGCAATTTTCTCATTTATTAAATACTTTTCTGGTTTAATTGATATTTGTGAAGGTAGTTATTTTTTACATTAATTAAATAATACCTTTTTTATTAATGATGTTATAAATACAAAAAAGGTTGGCAGATTTGAAAATATGTTTTTTTTTTATGTAACTTGGTTTTAAATTTAATGTATCAATTAATAAACTGATTAAGACATGAAAAAATTTACAATTATTATTGCTTTTATAGCAATAGGGGCTATGACATTTGCCCAAACCAACGCAAATGCATATTCTTCAAAATCGGGAAAAATCACATACCGTTATGAGCTTGAAGATATGAGTATGACCTATACACTTATTTTTGATGAGTTTGGTAAAAAGCAGGCTTTTGAGATGGAAAACAGAATAGATGGAGAGATGCAAAAATCAAAAACTATTATTACACCCGAAAGCATGTTTATAATAAACTATGAGGATAAACAGGTTATAAAATTCCCAGTTGATACCGACGATGAGTCGATGGAGATGTATGGTGGTGCTAATGGTGGTTTTGATTTGAGCAGTTTAGTTGCCGAAGTTACAGGTGTAGAATCAGGCAAAAAAGGGACGGAAACTATTCTTGGTAAAAAGTGCATAATGTATGAATATGCTGAGCCAGGTGGTTCAAAAGGCAAATACTGGATTCATAACGGATTTCTTATAAAAGCCGAGTTTATTGATGAAGAGGGCAAGCACGCTTATATGGAAGTTACCGAGTATAATATTGATATAGCTATTAGTAAAAGTGAATTTGATATTCCGCCGGGTTTTCAGGTTCAAGACATGACTAATATGATGGAACAGATGAAACAAATGCAGCAGATGTATGGCGTTCCGGGCGATAATGAATAAAGATTGTACAGCAAAATCTGTGTTTGAAGGCTACCGTTTTGCAATAACCATTGAATTTATTGCTATTACGGCAGATAAATGTGAGAGGTGTACTGGCGGAAATTTCCGTCAGCCATCTACTTGATTACAAGCTGGCCGTTCTATTCCTTCGTTATTCAGTTACATTTTTGTCTGCCGAGCCTTTGGGCAGGCAAGCTCATTTGACTTTCACAGCATTCAAGTGCACCCCTATGAGTTGATGAATGATAAAATGCTCTACGGTGTTTTGTAAGTTAAATGCCATTTTCAGATGGTAATGCTGTTCTGTCTAATAAACTCTAAACCAATTTTATCTTTTAAAATTTTCTTCTGAACAGTTTCATTTTGGTGAGAACCAGAAAATGATGAATTACATAATATTGGTTTTTTAATTTGGTTTGCAAAATTCTGATGATGCTCTCTGAAACTTAAGATGGTTTCCTCAAATTTTTCCCTTGCGTCTTTAAGCCAACCTTTACCACCAGGTCTATTTTTTATTTCAATAAAAACAATAGAATCGTTAAATTGAAGAAAACCTTCACATCGTTTTATTAAATAGGCACCTATGTTATCTGATGAAAACTGTGCAATGACTCTTTCATCATCATCTAAATTATAAATACCAGTTCTGAATATAGGAACACACCAATCCACTGCTTTGAAGAATACTTCTGTATTGGAATTGTTAACTATAATAAAATCGGTTGTTGAGTCAGGATTTACGGTACTTATTTTTGCAGGCAAGTTATTACCTCCATCTACATCGCTAATACCAAAAGTATTATTCGGTATAGCTTGTAAGCATTGAATTAGTTCGGTTTGGCAATTACCTTGAGGATTGTTGCACGGTTTTGAAAAAAAATCTACTGGCATAAATCGTCAAGGTCTAATAGTTTAGAAAATTCTTCATTTGCATCAGCCAATCCATTGTTAAGTTCATTTTCATCAGAAGGTAATCCTTTATAGTTTTTCAATTTCTCAATTGTACCATTAACTTCATTTAATTGATAAACCACTAGGTCGTTGCCATCAACTGTGGATGTCAAAGGTACGATTTCACTTAGTTTAGATTTTAAAGCATCTGTATTGATTTTTTGTTTTAACCTATTTGCTTCTACACATAAGGTTAAATAAACTAATAAATATGGACTATGCGTTGTCATAATCAATTTATTCTCCTTTTTCATGTTGTTAAATTCCAGAAGGCTATATAATATTTGCTTCTGCGATGTTGGAAATAAATTCTGTTCTGGTTCTTCAACAATATTTACAAAGTATTTACATACATACTTTTCATTTATTTTCTTTTCCCTTGCTCGCAATTTCTTTTCATCAAGTTCTAATGGATTCAACTCTTTCAATTCGATTTTTCTGCGGACAGTTTGGTCTGTGCTCAATAATTCTAATAGAATTTTTTCGCTTTGCTTAACAAAATCAATAAGATACTTTGTAATCCAGTGCAATGGGACAAAGGAATGAAAACCACTTGAAGCATGGGAAAGTTTCAGCCGTTTACCATCAAATTCCAAATAGTTTTCATCGTCTTTTGAGTCATAAACTATTTTGGTATTATTTATTGGTAGTTTAACTGCTTTACCTTTGTTCGCCAATTGTGCATTTCGGAATTCAACAGAATAATTCTTCAGACTTCCCACTATCAGGTCAGACACCTTGTTAATATTTTCAATTGAACTCAAAAAATTCCGTTCAGAAGGTACGTACATGATTTTAGGTAACTTAACGGACTTTGAGTTTAATCTTGTAGCCTCAATTATCTTCTTAATTGAATTTGTATTGCTTATTAATTTTAAACGAAAAGTAGTTCCTTCATATTCAATTTCGGTATTGGCTTGCAGATAATTTTCAAGACGGTGAAATTCAATTAATTCAACAAAATCTTGATAAGATACAGGAGCTTTCATATCGCCTCGAATCAACGCCTTTTCCAACCACATAAATGTTGAAATCAACTTTGCCACAGTACTTTTTCCCGAACCTTGATTACCAATAAACATGGTAACTTTTTTTACATCAAGCCAGCCATTACTGTCCTGATAGCCTTCTTTGATAGGTCCGAAATTCTTTATTCTTATTTTACTCATTTCCTAAGTTTTCTTATTTGCAAATTTAATCTATTTCTTTATATACCTATCAGATTAAACAAAACTCTTTTCATTGTCATTAGTGTCGTTGCCTTTTTTCTTCGGTTTGCTTGTAACGGTGGCAATATGAAGCTGTAAGGGAGTTTGAGAGGTTTACCTGTCAAAATAGCTGTGAGCCACATATGCGATTAGACACAAATTTAGCTTTTTTTATTAATTAGTCAAATCGCAGATTTGGCGGAGCCTATTTCTTGCAAGAACCTAACTAAAAACGTCTGAAACCCTTATGCTTTATGATGCATTGTTGGGCATTGTTTTTCTGCCAATCTTTTTCTCAAACTTTTATTGATTGCTCGAAAGCTAAAAGTTTTTATTTATCTCAATCCTTCCCTAAACGAATCTAAATGATTAATATTATTTTAAACTCTAATCTCTATAATTTATCTGAAGACCAATATATTTAACATATTTTAATATGGTATAGTATAAACAGATTGGTATTTTCAATAACTAAAGTTTCGCACTTTGTACTAAGCTACCATTTTACAATGACTTAGGGACTTG
>CBDUWQ010000053.1:0-20448 GCA_965370965.1 uncultured Bacteroidales bacterium | reverse complement strand
AGGTTATTTACCAAAAAGAGATAACTGTTTTTCCCGAAATTACAGCACGGTTTATAAAAAGCCGCAGTGATACCCTGTGTAATAACGATCCTATTACTTTTAATAACAGCTCGTATTATACAGGAGCCGGATTAATAAGTCCGGGGCCAAATGTTGTATATTTTTGGGAGTTTGGCGATGGTACAACATCAAGTGATGAAAATCCTGTAAAAAGCTATAAAAATACTGAAAGCAGTATAGAAACATTTCCTGTAAAGTTAACACTAACAGTAAATGGTTGTACAAGTATTTACCGCGACACGGTAAGGGTTTACAGTCAAATACTTGCCCGTATTAATACACTCGATGTTTTAATTTGCGCTCCCGATACCATTCAAATAAATAATACATCGTTGGGCGCATCAAATTATTCATGGCAATTTAGTGATGAAACGGCTGATAGAACAACAACCAATTTAAACCCTATTGATTTTATTGTTAATAATGCAAATTTAAACGATACAATACATATCCGGGTTTATATAACTGCCAATAGTGCTAACTGTACCGATTATGATACCATTGCTTTAAAGGTATATCCAACCATTATACCACTTATTAAGCCTGATGTAATTGAGGGTTGCGGCCCATTAGATGTTAATTTTACCAATAGCACAACAGGCGGCAATGGCACCACAAACGTATTAACTTATAAATGGGATTTTGGCAATAGTGTAAATAGCAATTTAACAACCCCGCCCACACAAACTTTTACCAACAGAACAGCGGGCGATAATACTTACCAAATTACCTTAGTTGCTACAAATGAAATTGGTTGTTTGGCAAATCACGATACGTCAGTTACTGTATATTCTGAAATTGAAGCCGAATTTTCTTTTAACAAGAATAGTGAATGTTCGCCCATGCCTGTTTTTATTGAAAACGGTTCGTTAAACGGAACTGTATTTCAGTGGGATTTTGATTTTGATAATAACACTTTAGATACAACAGGTGTTGATTTTTACTATAATTTTCACCACACAAACAGCGACCCAAATATACCTGATGTTTATAATATTCAATTGATTGTATTTGAGCCAAGTCATTCTGAATGTGCCGATACTATTACTTACCCTATAACAATAAATCCGCCTGTTGTGGCAAATTTTGCTGTAACAGATAATAATAGAGGTTGCTCGCCATTACCGGCTGAGTTTACAAACAGCTCAACAGGTTATGGGCTTACTTATGTTTGGGATTATAACGACCAAAACACTTCGGCAAATGACCAAAATGAGCATACTCATATATTTGATAATTTAACTGCCGATAGTATAGTTTATAATATAAAGTTAACAGCTTATGATGCAAACGGTTGCCCCAATGTTGATATCCAAACAGTAACAGCTTACCCTAAAGTGGTTGCCGATTTTACATTTATTAAAGATTTTAATGAGAAATGTACGCCATACCCAGTTCATTTTAGTTATCCGCAAAGTGCCATTAATGGAAATAAGTTTGAATGGGACTATGGTTTTGGCGGCAATACCGATGTATGGACAGATAAATCGAATTTTGATTTTACATTTGATAACTCAACTGCCAATACTATTAATAATTATACAATACAATTAATATCAACCGATATAGTTACAGGATGTACCGATACTACCGAAAGGACAATAGAGGTGTATCCGAGGCTTTTACCCGGTTATGCTTTTGGTAACCACAATACATTTGAGGGATGTAACCCTTTAACGGTAAGTTTAGTAAATACCACTACCGGCTTAGCCGATTATTTATGGTATTTTGACGATGAGCAAAGTTCATCAGATGAATCGCCAACACATATTTTTAAGCATTATGAGAATAACGATAAGGAGTTTAACGTAAAATTAACCACCACACAAAGTGCAACAGGTTGTGTTAAAGATACAACAAGAACAGTTACTGTTTATTCATACCTTAACCCTAAGTTTGGAATACTGCAAGCATCAAACGGTGCTAAAGCCGGTCAGTTACTGGGCGGTTGTTCACCATTTGCAATTCAACTTACCGACTCGTCAACCTGTAATGATAAATGGCATTGGAATTTTGGAGATGGAACTAGTTTTACCGATTTATTATCGCCACCCCAGCGTAATTTAACTTATTACAATAATGATAATTCAGAACCACTTGAAAACGAAGAATATACAATAATACTTACCATTGAAAACACACATGCCTGTACAAAAACAACAGAGCAAACACTTGAGGTTTATCCGCGCTCTATACCAGGTTTTAATGTAAATCAAACAGGTTGCCATCCGCTTATTGTTGATTTTGAAAATGTAACAACTGCCGATAGAGCTACGCAATATTACTGGATTTTAGGTGATGGAGCTACTGCTGTAACCGAGGAATTAACACATACATATTATAATAGCAGCTATTATGATAATAAAATATTTGATGTTACTCTTTTTAGTACCACATCAAATTTATGCTCCGATTCTATAACTAAACAAATAATAGTTTACCCTAAGCCACTGGCTGCAATTAGTCCTGAATTAGACCGTGGTTGCTCGCCGTTAACAGCTATTTTAGAGAATGCATCAAAAGGGATGGGTCTTACATTTTACTGGGACTTTGATAATGGAATAACAAAAGAAACGCACAATGTAACTACCGAACACCCGGAATATATTAATAATACCGATGATGCTGATATTAAAAATGTTGAACTAATTGTTAAGAGTGGGTATGGATGCCGCGATACAGTAATACAAATAGTAAATGTGTATCCTGAGGCAACGGCAAATTTTAGTTATTACGATCCATCTGATACTGCAGGGTGCTCACCACTTGATGTTGAATTCCTTAATTTATCGAATGCTACTTCAACGGTTTATCGTTGGGATTTTGGCAATGGAACTACATCTCAACTTAAGGATCCTACTTATAGATATATAAACAATACTGATGACGATCAGGTTTATACAGTTACCTTAGATGTTGAATCGGAATTTGGGTGTGAAAGTTCTGCGCAAGATGAAATAACAGTTTATTTGTCGCCTAATGCCGAGTTTTTGGTTACTGACCCTATTAAAACATATCCCGATACTGTGGTAGAGTTTCAAAAACTTGTAAAACCGGGTCCGTGGACATATGGTTGGGATTATGGCGATAACTTCGGCTCCAATAATTCAAATGAGTACCATGAGCATGTGTATTTTGGATGGGGACCTAAAGAGGATAATTTTACCTATACAGTTTGGCTAAAAGCTTATAGCGAGCATTGTACCGATTCAATTTGGCAGCTTGTTACCATAAACCCACCTAACCCGTATATTTATATTGATGACCATAACCCAATGGGGTGTGTACCAAAAGAGGTCGATTTTACTGTTAATTACGGTTTTGCCTACGAGGAGTCAATACTTTGGACATTTGGCGATGGTAGTGAATCGCAAGAGGTTAATCCAACATATATTTATGAAGAACCGGGCGTATTTATTGCAATGGTAAAAATATCGGGCGATGGTGGATCGTTTATTGACACCACTAAAGTAGTTGTGTACCCATTGCCTAAGCCAAGTTTTGAATTTACACCCGATTTTGTTATGCTGCCCGACCAGCCTGTACAGTTTTTTAATACAACATACCTAACCAATGATCAGACCTATTTATGGGACTTTGGTGATGATACTTATTCAACCGCAATAAAACCATGGCATCAATATACTTACGAGGGGGTTTTTGATGTTAAAATGGTGGCAACCTCAAAGCATGGTTGTATGGATTCGGTTACAGTACTAACTGCTGTTGAGGTAAGTGGCGAGGGATATGTGAAATTCCCTAATGCCTTTATGCCTTCAGCATCCAGCCCGTCTGACGGAAGTTATGATTCTTCAAATA
The DNA here is from genome assembly GCA_965370965.1 of uncultured Bacteroidales bacterium. Lineage (GTDB taxonomy): Bacteria > Bacteroidota > Bacteroidia > Bacteroidales > SZUA-534 > GH45. The sequence goes on along the minus strand of CBDUWQ010000053.1, from coordinate 16,569 downwards.
AAAATACTGATGTATTTTATCCTGCATGGGCAGGTGTTAAAGACTATGAGTTATGGATATTTAACCGTTGGGGCGAGCAATTATTTTATTCAGATAATATTTATGTTGGTTGGAACGGACGATTTGGAAATAATGGCAATGAGTTGGGACAAGATGTTTTCTTTTGGAAAGCAAAAGGTAAGTTTAATAACGATGTACCGTTTAAGGTGGCAGGTGATGTTACCTTAATACGAAGATAATAGGAGATTGGATAGAGGAGGATATTGAAGATGATATTATTTCAGACTTCAATAAATGATGATTGTTAAATTGTTAAAATGTTGTATTATTGCAAACTTAGTGAATTTGATTTTTTACATACACTATAATAGTATAGTAATAGAGCATTATATGAGCCGGTCAAAAGCCGCTTAGTGGCGATTTATGCAGAAATTTAGTTTTAGACTGAACTCATTTTAAACATATAAAAACGAATAGTATAACATACTGATGAAGCTATATATTACACTTTTAATTATATTTTTTCTGTTTTTTGTAAAATTGTTGTTTGGTCAGCAAGACCCGCAATTTACACAGTTCTATTCTAATCCATTGTATCAGTCGCCATCATTTGCAGGTGCTGTTGAGGGATATAGGGTGGCGTTAAATTATCGCGATCAGTGGCCAAAAATGCCGGGAAAACTGGTAACAACTAATTTTTCGGCTGATGTAAATGTACTGCCTCTAAATAGTGGTTTGGGCATAATAGTATTGAGTGATAAGATAGGCTCGGCAAATTTAACGAGTTTAAATGTTGGTTTTTTATATTCGTATAATGTAAAAATTAATCGTAAAACATTTTTTAGACCCGGTATAGGCTTTTATTATACCCAAAAAAGTCTTGATTATGATAAGCTTTTATTTATAAGTCAGATTCCTATACTAGGTAATGGAGGAGGAGGAGGAGTATCGCCAATTATGCCTTCAGAATTAGGAAATGTACAAGGTTTTGATGGTTCTATTTCAGGATTATTGATATCGCATAATTTTTGGATTGGTGCAGTAGCCGACCATCTTGCAATGCCAAATGTATCGTTTACAAAAAGGGTAAACAGGCTACCAATTAAATATACTTTATTTGGCGGTTATAGGCTTTATAAAATTGAACGCTTAATTAGTACCAAACGGCAGAGTATTACTTTTTCGGGTACATTTAGGCATCAAGGAAACTCCGACCAATTAGATTTGGGTATGTATTGGAGCTACGACCCTATTATGCTTGGGGTTTGGTATCGCGATTTGCCTTTTATTAAAAAATATTCGAGGCGCGATGCAATTGCTTTGTTAATTGGCTATAAATATGAAGGGTTAAGGGTAGGATATAGTTACGATTTTACCGTTTCGCGCCTAATTACAAACACAGGGGGGGCACACGAGATATCGTTGGTTTATAAGTTTGATATTAAATATAAAAAGAAGTTTAAGCCTATTCCTTGTCCTGAGTTTTAAATCGGTAAATATACCTTCTGAATCATTTCGTTATACTCATCATTAATATTGCTATTTACGGTAATTCCACCGCCACTTTTAAAAAATAGTTGCCCGTTTTGGTTTTCAATAAACCGTATCATTACGCACGAATCAATATTTTTTCCATCAAAAATGCCAAAAATACCTGTATAAAAATTACGCTTATAATTTTCGGTCATACTAATTATTTCAACCGTTTTTTGTTTTGGTGCTCCGGTAATGCTGCCTGCCGGCAAAAGCTCAAAAATTATATTGCCCAATTTTTTGTGGTAATTATTGGGTAAATTGCCGCTTATTTGTGAACTAACTTGCAACAACTCACTTTCATTTGTTTTTATTTTATCAATATATCTGTACTTATCAACTTGTACATTGGTGGCAACTCGGCTTAAATCGTTGCGTATTAAATCAACAATAGTTGCATGTTCGGCTTTCTCCTTTTTATTGTTTAGTATTGTTTTTTCGGCATTTTGCACTTTGGCATCAATAGTCCCTTTCATGGGGTAACTAAATATTTTTTCATTGATAGTTTTTACAAATATCTCGGGCGAAAAAATTACAAATTCATCTTTATACCACAGCTTATAAGGGGCTTTGCTTTTGTAAAAAATATCCTTCAAACTATAATTTGTCTCTATTGGTGTTTTGCATGTTAAGTTGGTTAAATATGAGTTGCCTCTATTTAAATTCTCTTTAACTACAGAAAATGATTTTGCATACTCTTTTATTGAAATAGGAGATTTATTAAAAATCAATGGGGCAGGGTTTGTTTTGCTATGGGGAATATTATTGATTCCGTTTGCCGAAAAAAGTATTTCATTACTGCTTGTTTCAGTTAATTTTTGAATTATGGCTTTGGTACCCGAATAATCAATTATAAAAATAAAAGGAATATGCTTAGTGGCAAATCTGTTTATTTTGTTTATATATTGTTGTTTGTTCATTAAAAGCCGTTTTTGCAAATCTAATTAAAATAAAGGCAATTATTTTTTACATTTACGAAAAAAAAACAGTCAATGCTTTCAATACTTATAGTTGATAATAACGATTCGTTTACATATAATATAGTTGAGCTACTGCGACAGACTAAACTATGCAATGTTAGTGTTTGCTTATTGGAAAATATTGATGATTGTGATTTGGATATTTACGATGGTATCATTCTTTCGCCCGGGCCGGGGTTGCCGGTTGAAAAAAAAGGGTTGTATGAGTTTATTGATAAAATTTGGTCAATAAAGCCGGTATTGGGGGTTTGCTTAGGGCATCAGGCAATAGCCGAATATTTTGGGGCTAAAATTTACCAACTCAATAAAATAGTACATGGCGAGCCATCAACCATTATTATTGAGAATAATCACGAAATATTTAAGGATTTACCTTTGTGTTTTGAGGTGGGGCGCTACCACTCGTGGGCTGTTGCCGAAAATAGTTTGCCCGGTTGCTTACAAGTTGGAGCAAAAACCAACGATAATATTATTATGAGCCTAAGGCATAAAACAAAAAATATTAATACAGTTCAATTTCATCCTGAATCTATTTTAACACCTTACGGTAAAAGTATTTTTACTAATTGGTTGGTTTATTGTGTTGAGGTTTAAAAGTTTCAAGTTAGAAAGTTTAAGTAAATATTTGATAGATAATTGATTAGTTCAGTCATATAGGCATTATGCGGGTTAATCATTTTGTTTGGTAAAAATATGCCACATAATTAAATGTAGGATTTTAACCGCCAAGGATGGCGGTAATCCAACGGGTAGTATTATCCACTATGAACCACCAACTTCCAACCGGTGTTCCAACGGTTATATCCACTATGAACCACCAACTTCCAGCCGGTAAAAAAACAAAAAGGTAGTATCACAACATCAATACCCGTAAAAAAACGCCAAGTTCAGAACGAGCTTGAACTTGGCGTTTTCTTACAAACACTAATTAATTACTATTTTTCTTGATATAATCCTATCACCCAAAACAATATGCAGCTGATATAATCCTTTTGAATAATTAGAAACATTAAATGGAATTAACAATGTTTCATTACTCTTATTTAATACCTGCTGCATAATAACTTTACCTTCAATATTCATAATAGTTACCTGTACAGCTCCCTTATAATCTTCGGATACATATTTTAATTGAAATGTATTTTGGGCGGGGTTAGGGTAAAGCTTTAATTGCTCTTTTGCAAATAAATTATCATCAACTCCTGTAATTATTGAAATTTTATAGCTCAGTGTATCAGTTCCACAGTCATTCTCAACCTCTTGTACAACTGTGTATTCGCCATAATCGTAAGTATGGCTTGGCTCAATTTGTGTTGAGCTAAAACCATCGCCAAAATCCCAATCATATTTATTGGCATACTGAGACTCATTAATAAACTGAACTGTTTTATCATTTCTCTCATATGAGAATCCTGCAATAGGCAGTGGGTCAACAGTTAAATATGCTGAATTTGAAACTTCTATTCCACAAATATTCGACACCTCGCAAACTATATCACCTTGGTGTTCGGGTTTAACAGAATCGATATAAAAAACATTTGCTCCTTCATAAACTATATTATCATCAATTTTCCATGCATAATTAAGTGCACCACCTGTTGCATTAACCAATATTACAACACCTTGGTCTTCACATATTTTTTTATTCTCAGGATGATCTGTTATATTTGGGTTATAAGCAACAACCACAGTAACCTCTTTATGGTTTGCACACCCCAAATCGTTTGTTAATGAAACTCTGTATGTGGTTGATTTACTTGGAGTATTTGTAACTACAGGATTGGTACCCAAGCCATCTGCCCATAAAAATGTTCCTGTACCGGTTGCAGTTAAAGTAACCTCAGAGCCATTACAAACAGCCGTATCGCTTGCAGTAACAGTTAGCTCCGGCAAATCTTTTAATGTAACATTAACAGTATCAGTAAATATTGTAAAATATCTGTTAGATACTTTGCAATAATACTCGCCCTCAGTATTGTTTTGTGCATTCTCGATTTTAAAAAAGCCATTTGTATTTTCAAAAACCTCTTTACCATCATAATACCATTTATAGTTAAGCTCAAAACCCTCGGCAACAACATTTAATTCAATAGTATTTGATGGGCAAATATTTATTGATTGCGGTTGGGTATTAATTATTGGTTCGTTATAAACCTGAATATAATTTTGAGTGGTTTTAATAGTGGTATTATCTCCGGTAATGGCCTGCAAAACAACTGTTTTATTACCTTGTGTAGTATAATATACCTCATTTGGAGTAACCCCTTCAAATGTCTGGGGAACAGCTCCTTCACCAAAATTCCATTTGTATGAGTAACTGTTATCAACTGTTTGATTCTCAAAAAATATGGTGTCATTTATTTCTATTCTTGTTTTACTAGCTTTAAAAGCAGGGGCAGGCAATGTATCAACACAAAACGAAACAGTATCGGCAACAGTAAATTCAGCACCTGAGCCCAACTGTTGATTTGTGGTAATGTTTGTTATAATATAGCTTCCATCTCCTTTAACGCAGCATATTCCATCAGCATCAGTAATAATAAATTTATAACAGCCTGTACCCAAATAAAAGGTATCTTCAACATAATACATGCTGTCATTAATATATGTTGGCGAGCTGTACAATGTGTTTTCTTCACTATCAATTATTTTCCATGATGTTTGCGATGCCAACGAATCGGTAACTAAATTTAATTTTATTGCATTAGCCTCGGCAACACTAAATTTTGAGGACAAGTTATTTGAAATAACAGAACCATTTGCATCTATAATATGCAATGCAATAACATGGGTACCAATTGCTGCCGTAAACTTAGGCAGTAATAAGCCGGCTGTTTCGTATGTTGCTAAATTAAGAGTAAATGATGTGGTATCTTTGGTATTATTATCAACTTGGTATTCCACTTTTAGCGTATTTAGCACATCGCTACCAATATTTTTAATTGTAAATTCAGTTTCAATAGAATCGTTAGGTTGGAATTGAGTTGTAGGCTTTAAAATTTCTATTATGCGAGCATTATTTGCCGTTGTAATATTCTCTGAAAATAATGCTGACTCCCAAAGACCTCTACCATAAGTTGATGCACGCAAAATATTATTTTCTGGATTTGCATTGTCGTAGTAAATCTCAAGTTCGGTAACCTCAGCCGATGCAGGCAAACCCTCACTATAATATATCCAATTGGTCATTGTTGCATCTTTATAAAACACACCAATATCGGTACCCACATACAATCCCTCATTGCTTGTAACATCGTAAACAATTGTATTTATGCTAACCCTTGGCAAATTGGCTGTAATTTTAAACCACGATGCCCCCATATTAGTTGATTTATACACCTGAGAATTTGCAACAGTAGCATAAACAATATTTTCATCGTAAGGGTGTGCTTCTATATCAGTAGTTAATATAGTAGGCAAATTCGACAATCTATCCCATGTGGGCGATGATGCATTTGCATTAGTAGTTCTGAAAACCTTTTTATCTTCGCGCGCAATATACAGAATATCAGTATTAGCAGGTGAGTTTTCAATAACTGCCATATTTTCTGAATTTGCAATATCTGATGATATTTTTGTCCACGAAACATTATAACTTCGAGCATTATTGGTTTTCCAAATATTTTTCATTCCCACATACATAACCTTCGGGTCATCCTCATTTAATACATAAGGCGTAACCCATGCGCCTTCTTCACTAATATTATTAGTTACCTGAGAAAATTCTCCTCCATTATTCGATCTAAAAATATTTCCATAATAAATCGATACATAGCAGTATTTCTCTTGCTCATAGTCAAAAAGGCACTCCATTCCATCACCACCAAAAATAACACTCCAATCTCCTTCATCATAAAAACTTGTACCGTTGTCCTGATTTCCGGCAAGTACCCAATCACGTATGGTTGCACTTTGCCCAATTTTATAAATTTGTGAAATAGAAATACCATCTGAAATATTTATCCATGTTTCACCCCCATTATCGGTATAATACAAACCGCCATCGTTGGCAGAATATAATCTGTTATTTAAAGGGTTAAAAGCCAAATCATGGTGGTCGGCATGAACTGCGGGCGCACCTCCTTGTCCTACCCAATGAGCATTTATATGCCAACCTTCTCCTTTATCGGTCGATTTAAAAATATTTATACCCCCCGAGTATATAATATCAGCGTTTGCAAGGTCTGTGGTCATACATAAATCATACCATGCCTGACCACCATCACCACTACCCTGCCATGAGCGATCCATAATATTTGGCGTGGTACTGTTTATGTTAAATGACTCACCTTCATCATCTGAAAAATACAAAGCTTTAAACGATCTAAAATTTGTTGCCAAAACATACAAATAATTAGGATTAGCAGGTGAAACGCCAATAACTGCTCTCGACCAAGTTTGCAAACCATCATTAAGCTTACTCCACGATTCGCCATTATCGGATGATTTATATAATGAGCTTGATTTAACAGCATAAACCACATCGGGATTTAAAGGCTTAAATTCCATATCATTAATTGAACCCGATGTTTTTAATTCCCATGTTTCACCACCATCAGTAGTTTTGTAAACACCTTTGTCGGTGGCTGCCAATACTGTTTCAGGATAATCGGGATGTATAAGCAGTTTGTTTACAGTTGCATTTGCCATATTATTGTTTTTCTGCTCCCAGGTAGTTCCACCATCAATACTTTTATAAACACCTAAGCCCGGAGCATCATCAGCATCACAATCGCCTGTGCCTATATATATAATATTTGGGTTTTTATGGTTTACTGCAATTGCCGATACCCCTAAAGTGGGTAGTCTTTGAGTGGTTGTTTCCCACGTTTGCCCGTTATTATACGAACGCCAAAAACCTCCCGATGGGGCTCCAATATAAATAGTGTTTTCGTTTGTAGGGTGAAAAGCAATTACATTTATCCTGCCTAAACCATTTGGCTGACCACTTTCAGGAGTGGGCAAATCAATAGGACCAAGTAATTCCCAATTACCATATGTTCTTTTACGGTCAGTATTTTTCATTAGTTCAGAATAGGCTTTTAAGCTTTTTGTATTCTCGGGCCTATTTCCAAATTCATCAACACGGGTTTTCATGAAATTCTCCCACCGCTTAAATGGTTTATAACCACATCCACGTGTAATTTCCTTGTTATCCCAATATTTTTCAAATGCTTTTTGTGTTTCAAAAAAGTTTGCATTAGGGTCTTTCATCATCTTAATCCAATAAGGAAAATTAGCAGTATCTTTAGCTGCTTTATTACTCTCTGTTTGTGCAAAAACAGAGATACCCATAACTGTCAAAAAAGTTAAAATAATTAAATTTTTCATGATAATTTTTATAAATGTTTATTTATTCATATCTCTTTGTGCGAACAATTTTCGCGTGGTTTACCTCAAATTTTGTTCCATTTTTTTTTAATGATGCATAATTACTAAAAACTTATTATTAATTATACTTTATATGCTGAAATAAATCATAAAATACTACCAAATATCTTTGTTTTAATACTGATAGTAATATTCACAAAGGTTAAACACACATGCTACAGTTTTCCATTACTTTATTTTTAAAAAAAAGCAATAGTGAGGTAGGGTTATTAATAAACCAACTGTTTTATTGATATGTTACTATAATACTTTACATTATTTTAATTACAACTGCAACTATTATGAAAAAAGAAATAAACCTCGGCTTATATCGCATACTTCGCAAATTAGGAGTAGGAAGAGAAGAAATTAAACCCGAAACCCAATTTAAAAACGACCTTTTTTTTGATGACATTGATTGGAATTGCTTTCTGTTTTTTGTTGAAAGTAAATTCAATATTGCTATTTCAGATGAAGAAGAATTACAACTACATACTATAAAAAATTCAATTGATGTAATTGATAGACATTTACATCATGTTGAAATGTGCTAAAACTTAGCTACTTAATTCAAATTTTAAAACCGGCAAACTGCCGGTTTTTTTTTGTACCTAAATATTTAAAGTGCAATACTGAATTGTAATAGATTTTCATTTTAGATATTTAGTGTCAGCAAGAAAACTCCATGTTTTTGAGTGCTTAGCCAGAAAATGTCAAGTTCAAGGCTTGCGAAGTCAATAAAATGGGAGTTTACCTTTCGTAAATGACCAATTTATTGGCAAGCGTAACGCAGAAATTGCGTTTTCGGGCAAGCACTATTTAGGTATTATACTAAGATGAAAAACTATGAAAATAAGGTTCTTATAGTTGTAAAAAAAAACTTATCTATTTTTTTTAACCTTAATAGAAATATTTTTAGTATTAAAACCAACCTTATTCAATAAATTATATTGTTTTTATATTTTGATAATTAAACCTTAACTTATTGACATTGGACTGTATGGTTGGCATTCTCTTTATTTGCAGTAGTTTGGCTTTGGAATAGATAAATTTATGCATAATTCAGGTTAGGTATTATAATAAAAGTTGTAATATTCTTTAATTACTTCTAAAAAAACAACTATTTTTGTCATTCTTGGAATATTACACCATAAAATATTCATTATATAATTGATAATTAGAGAAATACATATAAATTATGAGTATAGTAGATGAGTTTTTAGCTAAATTTTTTGGTAACAAATCAGATAGGGACATTAAGGAAATTAACCCTTTAGTTGATTTAACTAATGAAGAATACAAAAAACTGACACATTTATCAAATGATGAGTTAAGAGAAAAAACACATGAGGTAGAAAATCAAATATCAACTTTTTTTGAAAATGAAAAAAATGAAATAGAAGCACTTAAAGAGAAGTTAAAATCAGATGATATTGAAATAAACGAAAGGGAAGAATTATATAGTAATATTGATGATATTGAGACTACCATTGATAATAAAATTGAAGAGATTTTAGATACAGTTTTACCTGTCTCTTTTGCAATTATGAAAGAAACAGCCCGCAGGTTTAAAGAAAATGATTCAATTGAAGTAACCGCTACCGAATTAGATAAAAACTTAGCTGCTGAGAGAGATAGTATTGAAATTAAAGGGGACAAAGCTATATGGCACAGCAAATGGATTGCCGGAGGTACTGAAATTACCTGGGATATGATACATTATGATGTTCAGTTAATTGGAGGCGTAGTACTTCACAAAGGTAGAATTGCTGAAATGGCAACCGGTGAAGGAAAAACACTTGTTGCAACCCTGCCGGTATTTTTAAATGCACTAACCCACAGGGGAGTCCATTTGATAACAGTAAATGATTATCTTGCTAAAAGAGATGCCGAATGGATGGGACCCCTTTATGAATTCCACGGGCTATCGGTTGACTGTATTGATAAGCATCAGCCTAATTCTGATGAACGTAGAAAAGCATACAAGGCCGATGTTACTTTTGGAACAAACAATGAATTTGGTTTTGACTACCTGCGCGATAACATGGCCATTAGTCCTGACGACTTAGTGCAACGCAGGCACAACTTCTCAATTGTTGATGAGGTTGACTCGGTGTTGATTGATGATGCCAGAACCCCATTAATTATTTCAGGTCCTGTGCCTAAAGGCGATAACCAACTTTTTGAAGAGTTAAAACCTAAAATACAAAAAATTCATCAGGCACAGCGTACTTTGGTAACAGGTATCTTGTCGGAGTGTAAAAAACTTATTGCTGAAGGCAAAAACGATGAAGGAGGATTATTGCTATTTAGGGCACATAAAGGTTTGCCAAAAAACAAGGCTATAATTAAGTACCTTAGTGAACCGGGTATGAAAGTTTTAATGCAAAAAACCGAAAACTTTTACATGCAGGAAAAAAACAAAAACATGTTTAAAGTTACCGACGATCTGTATTTTGTTATTGAAGAAGCTCAAAACTCTATAGAACTTACTGATAAAGGCATTGACTTAATATCAACAGAAGCAGAAGACCATAGCTTTTTTGTGTTACCTGATATTGGAGCAGAAATAGCCGATTTGGAAAATAGTGAGCTTAAACCCAAAGAAAAAATGAAGCAAAAAGACATTATGCTTCAAAACTATGCCATAAAATCGGAACGAGTACACACAATAAACCAACTGCTTAAAGCATATACCATGTTTGAAAAAGATGTGGAATATGTGGTAATCGATAATAAAGTGAAAATTGTTGATGAGCAAACAGGTCGTATAATGGAAGGCAGACGATACTCTGATGGTCTGCATCAAGCAATTGAAGCAAAAGAGGTTGTTAAAATTGAGGCTGCAACACAAACTTTTGCCACAATTACATTGCAAAATTATTTTAGGATGTACAACAAACTTTCAGGTATGACAGGTACTGCCGAAACCGAAGCAGGAGAATTGTGGAACATTTACAAATTAGATGTGGTGGTAATACCTACTAACCGCCCCATTATACGAAAAGATGAGGAAGACCTTGTTTACAAAACAACACGCGAAAAGTACAATGCTGTAATTGAAGAGATAGTAAAATTAGTAAATAACAACCGCCCTGTATTGGTGGGAACAACATCGGTTGAAGTATCGGAATTGTTAGCCCGAATGCTTAAAATGCGGGGTATAGGGCACAATGTACTAAATGCCAAACTGCATCAGCGCGAAGCTGATATTGTAGCTGAAGCCGGACAGGCAAAAACAGTAACTATTGCTACCAATATGGCAGGTAGAGGTACAGATATTAAACTAACCGATGAAGTAAAAAAAGCCGGTGGTTTGGCAATTCTTGGTACCGAAAGGCACGAATCGAGACGAGTTGACCGCCAATTGAGAGGTCGTGCCGGACGACAAGGAGACACAGGATCATCACAGTTTTTTGTAACATTAGAAGATAATTTGATGCGCCTTTTTGGCTCAGAAAGAATTGCAGGGTTGATGGACAAAATGGGACTGAAAGAGGGCGAAGTAATTCAGCACTCTATGATATCAAAGTCGATTGAAAGGGCGCAAAAAAAGGTTGAAGAGAATAACTTTGGAATACGTAAGCGATTGCTTGAGTATGATGACGTGATGAACAACCAGCGCGAAGTTATTTACAAACGCCGTAAACATGCACTTTTTGGAGAAAGACTAAGGGTTGATATTGTAAATAATATTTTTGATGTTTGTGAAAACATAGTTGATGAGTTTCAAGAAATAAACGATTATGAAGGATTTAAACTTGAATGTATAAGAACCTTATCAGTTGATGTGCCATTTACTGAAGACGAATTTCAAAAAGAAAACCTTAACAACTTAACTGAAAATCTTTATCAAAATGTTTTAGATACCTATAAGCGAAAATCAGAATCAATTCAGCAAAAAGTTTACCCTGTAATAAAAGATGTTTATGAAAAACAGGGACAAACATATGAAAATATTGTAATTCCGATTACCGATGGGCAAAAAACATACAGTATTGTAACTAACCTTAAAGAAGCCTACGAATCGGAAGGAAAAGACCTTGTGCTTACAATTGAAAAATCAATTAGCTTATTAACAATTGATGAGGCATGGAAAGAGCACCTGCGTGAAATGGATGATTTAAAACAATCGGTGCAAAATGCAACATACGAACAAAAAGACCCTCTATTGATTTATAAATTTGAATCGTTTGAACTATTTAAATCAATGATTGAAAGAATAAACCGCGAGTTAATATCAATATTAATGAAAGGTAATATTCCTGTGCAAGATCCAAGTCAGGTAAAACAAGCTGAGCAACGCCGTAAACTTGATATGAGCAAATTCAATACTACGCGTACCGATGATTCAGCAGGAGAACCAGACGAGCAAAAGAAAAAAACACAACCGATAAGAGTTGAGAAAAAAGTTGGGAGAAATGACCCTTGCCCTTGCGGTAGCGGTAAAAAATATAAACATTGCCACGGTAAATAAACCTAAAAAAGGTGTAATAATGATTGATTAAGGTTATAGTTAGAGCCTGTCCATAAAGTCCGACTTCTTCGTTACGCCTGTCTATTCGACAGACAGGCGTGTCACTAAAATGGTCATTTACGAAAAGTAAACTCCCATTTTATTGACCTTGCAAGCCTTGAATTCGAACTTTCTGAACAAACTCTTGATATTAATAGATAGACACTAATTAAGGGTTGAAAACTAAGAATATGACGAAAGACAAAAATTACAACAAACTAACGCTTAAGCTAAGTAGCTGGCTACTGTCCAGACAGTTGAAAAACACAACAAGAATTCCTAAAACATGTTCTCTTGAAAAAGCATCAACCATAGGTATAACTTTTGTAGCAACATCGCCAAAGCAATTAGATGAAGTTAAAACCATAATTAAAGAGCTTAACTCAAAAGGATTAAAAACAATTGCACTTGGATATATACCCGAAAAAAAACCTAATGAATACTATTTAAGCGAGAAAGCTTTTAACCTATTTTACAACAAAGAGCTTGATTGGCTTTTTCGTCCAAAAAATAATGCTGCCATTGAATTTCAGAATAAAGAATTTGATATTCTTATTGATCTTGGCAGCAATTCATACTATCCTATGTATATGCTTATGGCAAAATCAAAAGCACGTTTTAAAGTAGGAAAATTCGATGAAAACAGCTCATTTGATTTAATGATTGATGTTAAAGACTCAAATGATTTAAAATATTATTTTGATCAGGTTGTACATTATTTATCAAAATTCAACTAATTTTTTTATCATGGATAATTCAATATTTAAAGGTACAGGGGTAGCAATTATTACCCCATTTAGAGTTGATGGAAGTATTGATTTTAATGCACTTGGAAAACTTGTGGATTTTCAAATTGACAATGGCACAAATTTTCTTGTTGCCCTTGGCACAACAAGTGAGGCTACTACCTTAACCGATGATGAAAAACAGGCAGTTATCAATTTTATTATTGAAACTAACAATAAACGTGTCCCACTGGTTGTTGGCTGTGGTGGTAACAATACATCTGAAATAATTAAGCAAATACGGGCACTATCCAAAACCGGCATCGATGCACTATTATCGGTAGCACCATATTATAATAAACCAAACCAAACAGGGCTATTTGAACATTTTAAAGCATTGGCAAATAGCACAAACCTACCAATTATATTATATAATGTACCAAGCAGAACCGGAGTAAATATAAGTGCCGAAACAACCATAAAACTTGCGAGAAAATTTAAAAATATTATTGCAGTAAAAGAGGCATCGGGCAACTTCGATCAAATAATGCAAATAGTAAAAAACAGACCTAAAAACTTTTTGGTACTTTCAGGCGACGACAGTACAACACTACCCCTTATATCATTGGGTTTTGACGGGGTTATATCGGTAATAGCCAATGCTTACCCTGCCGAATTTTCAAAAATGGTACAATTGGCTCTAAACGGCAAATTTAATGAAGCACGAACTATTCATTATCAATTAATTGATATAATTAATACTATGTTTGAAGAAGGCAACCCTGCCGGGGTAAAAGCTTATATGAAACATTTAGGACTAATTGAAAACAGCTTGCGCTTACCATTAGTGCCTATTAGCAATAAACTCGAATCAAGAATAAAAACCCTTGCAGATAACCTTTAACCTGATTAATTTATTGATTATTGATTTTTAATAAGTGGCTAATTGCACAAAATATAATAAAACAAATATTGGCAAAACTTTTTCTTTCATCCTTTTAAAAGAAATAACACTACCTGACACCCTTGCTGTTTATTATGTGATAGTTGATAACGACAATTGTAAATTTACCATTCAAAAAAACAGTTATAAACATTATGGTTTTTGTTTAGGTCAAAATATTAAGTGCAAACTTGATAGAATAAATTGCAATGGGCATATTTTTTTTGAACCCGAAAATCCACATTATAAAGAAAAAACAATTTATGATTTTGAGTTTGTTGAATTCAGAAAAATAAAAAATAGCCTTGGATTTAATGAGCAAATTGCAGTAGTAATTGATTTTTTTGGAAAGGAACAATGGATACACAATACCTGCAAAATTAAACCGACATACAACACTATAAGTGCAGTTGTGGCATATATAAAAAAAGGCAAATTATTTTTATTGCCAGAGTCGTTATATAAAGAAATACTTACCCCTTGCAAAACTTACGACTTTATAATTGTTGATAAAACCAAGCTTGAGCGATTTGGGAATTCCTATATTTTAAACGATAAAAATGGCAATGTACATGTATTACCCATAGAATATTATCAAAGCTATAATTTAAAAAAAAAGGTTTGGTTTAAAGGTATAGTAAATAAAATCAGCTCAAAGGGGTTTTTATATATTGAGCCTTTACACCCAAAATATACAATAGGCAAAAACTACTATTTTAAAGTTTTTAAAACCATTACCGAAAATAATACTAACTATGTTTTTGTTAAAGATTGCTTTAATAATGTAATTAAAACCTTAAGTACAAACACTTTATTAAAACCTAATCAAAAAGTAAAGTGTAAAGTAATTGGCTTAAAAAAAGGAAAACCCATGTTGTCTGAACAAACCGTATAAATTATGGTATTACAATTAATTTTATGAGAACTTATTTATACATAGAAACTAACTTCACATTTTATGAAGCAGCACTACTTTCTAAATCTTAAAATTAATCCTACTAAGAAATCACCAGATACACTTGGTATTCCTATTAAACCACCATTGCCAGCTGTATGGCCAGACCCTACATTAAAATGAAAAGGAAGGATAAACCTACCTTGCAACCTAATACCTAACCAATCAGTAATTAATAGCTTAACACCACCACTCAAAATGGGAGTAAATGCCCAAAGGTCATAAAGCTCACGATTATCAAGATTATCCTTTGGATGAAAACGAGATACACCCACGCTTAGTGCAGCAAAAGGTTTAATGATTTTGTGTGTGCCAAATTGTTCCAAGCTCCCAAACTGGTAATGCTCAACAGTCATATCGACAGAAGCTATGGAACCACTATTATAATAGTGAAATTTTGTTTCGTTTCTGCTATATAACAATTCCATAAAAACACCCCTCGCAGCTTCAATACTTATAACACCACCAAAATTTGATGTATTATCTAAATCATACGAACCATAAAAAGTTCTTAAATTACCATTTACCGAATGCCCCATTAAAGGTGTTAATTCAATTAGTTGGGCTTTTGTTATGATTGCTAATGCAGTAAATAGTGTAAATAAGTAAATCTTTTTCATATAAAATTTATTAGTGCAAAACATAAAGTTTAGCATTATATTTTGAATATGCGAAAGTATTATATTTTTATAAAAAAAAAAGTTTTATTGCAAAAACAATAATTATTAATATTAAAAACCAGCGAACAAATTTTACTCCCCGGTTAATTGTTAATCTTGAAGCTAAAATACCGCCAAAAACATTTCCAATGGCTGAAATCAAACCTAATCGATAATCAACCTGATTATTTAATATAAAAACACCCAATGCAAATGGGCTATACAATAAAACAATAAAAACTTTTAATGCATTTGCCCTTACCAAGTCGTAACCTGTATTTAGTACCAATATGGCCAACAAAAATATTCCAACCCCAATATGAATAAAACCGCCATAAACACCAATAACAAAAAACAGTAATACTTGCTTTATTGTAAATTTTTGATGTGTCTTTTCAAATTGCTCCTTTAGCCAGACTTTAGGATCATAGAAAACCGATAAAAGCATAAATACCATAACAACACCCAAAACCTTTTCAAATACATTTTGGTTTATTTGTACAGCTATTTGTGCCCCCAATACAGTACCTAATATTACAGGTGCTGATAAAATCAAGCCCTTTTTAATATCTAACTTGCCTGCTTTGTAAAAAGTTGCCGAAGCTGCAAAAGTTTGCATAATAACACCAAACCTGATGGTGCCATTTGCAAAATTTGCAGGTAATCCAAGCAGCATAAAAAGCGAATAGGTAATTACTGTTCCCGAACCGGCAATAGTGTTTATAACACCTACCATAAAACCGGCAACAATTAAAGCCGCAACAACAGGCCAGGTTAAATCAACCAAACCGGTTTCAGTATTTACAACAAAATATTGGGTAATTGTTTCCCACATTGTTACAAATCAGTATTGAAATTAATGAGAATTAAAAATTAAGGCAATGTTGG
>CBDUWQ010000052.1:0-20536 GCA_965370965.1 uncultured Bacteroidales bacterium | reverse complement strand
GCTATTTAGAGTTTGTTAAGAATTAACCTTTACATTTTAACTTGTTATTTTGTAAACATTATTTCTAAACAAGCTCTTAGCTGTTACTATAAATACAATAAGCTTATAAAGTTTCAATCATTTTATTGAATAACAAAATATCAAAAAAAAGCCGCTATGAAGTAAAAAAAAGCCGCTTTAAGCGGCTTTTAAAGTATTTTATTCTTTTTTAGAACTTATTCTAACCTTTAACAGAAAAAAGTAATTCTTTTTGTCTTCAAGTGGCAAAAACTGGTAATCAAGTTTTCGACCTGTTTTTCTTGCTATATCAATCAACCCTAAACCTGCACCGCCTTTATTTGACAACGACCCCTCACGGATTTGCTTTTTATATAAAGTATTTAACTCATCTCTTGTTAAAGAATTGATATGATCTATTGAATCTCTTAGTTCATCAATCCTTTCATTCAAAATTTTGTTAGCAGTAATAACATTCCAAACATCATCTTTTTTTCCAACAATAAAAAGACCATTACCAACTTGGCTACCCTCTTCATAATCGTCAGAATGTTTTGTCATATTTTGCAAACACTCTACCATTACATGAAATACTTTGCGTTTAACAGACTTTTCCTCATTGCTTTTATTCATGTCACGCTCAGCCATTGAGGTAAACACCTTCATTACTTCATGGCTAAACTCACCTTCATAAACTAATGAAAAACCATTACTGGCCATTTCATCATGCAACGATAATACAGATTTAATAAAATTAATGTCAGCACTCATCATATATATATTTTCACGGTTATACGTAATATTACTTTATTGTTTGCTAAAAATAATAATTTTTTTATAAAAAATGACATTTATTTACTTTCTAAAATAATAAACCATTAATAGGTCTGTTTGTTCAATTTATAAATAAAAACCAACTGATTATTATTTGATGGTGTTATTTTTTTCATTAACAAATCAATATATCCGGGGTTAATAGTTGTTACATATTCAAAATCAGGATAATAATGCTTCATTTTTTCAACTCTCTCTTTTAAATTATTTTCATTTATAAAAACAATATAGTCAGGTTCAGGCCAATTATTATGCTCTATCTCCTGTGGGGTTTCTATGCCCACAACACTATTTATTATTTGCTTTTGCGTTTTGTATTTTACCAAATCATCAATACTATACCTGTCAAGCATATAAAATTGCATCTCTTTAACACCATAAAACATTGGAAGTATTGAAACCCCTTCGCGAACCGATTCTTCAATAAGTATTGTTTTGGCATCATTTTGTTTGCCAAGATAAAACATAGTCTCGCAGCGTGACCGCTTTGAGTATGTAGTTGAAAAAACCGGCAAGGCAATAAAGTTTAATGTCCAAAAAAATATCATTGCCGCTTTAAACAATTTCTTGTTCTTATTCCAAAATTCTGATTTATCCATATACATCCACCAACCTATTACACCTGCCAATATAAATAGTGGTAATATTGGTAGTATAAAACGCTCTTGTTTATTTGGAAAATAGTTATGAAAGGCAAAAAACAGAAACCCCGGCCAAAACAAAAATGGATATTTACGTAAAACATTAAACCAGCCAAAAAACAAAAACAGGCTTAATGGTGGTATAATTAAACCGCCTAAAACAGTTGTGTACATATACCATATATTATGCCCATAAGCTGTTTTATTTTCTAAATTATAGCGTACATATTCTATAAACTCGGCAAATGGTTTTCCCCAAACAAAAACATCAATAACCGATTGTAAAAACGCAAAGCTTAATACTGTCCCTATTCCAAAAGCAAAAGCAGCTTTCCACTGTTTTCTGAACAGCAGTATTAAACCTGCCCCCCCTACTATAATTATAGTTTGAAACCTTATTGATACGGCAATAGTCATTATTAAACCGGCAATAAAATAGGATTTAAATTCATACTCCTTGCCCTCTTTTTTTACCAAAAGCCATAACCCCCACATAATAAATGGCACGCACACAACCTCAACCAAATTATGCACACTTATTAAGGGCATTACCCACAATAACGATAAAATAAGGCCTGCTTGTTTGGCAATTTTTTCGTTTGTGTAATGGTTTGCTATTTTATAACCGTAAAAAATAATTAATAATGAGAATAGTGCATGTATTAGTCTGATTAAAAACATTTTAACCTTTGGGTTATATACTCCAACAAATTCCATAATTGAGAATAACACATAGTGGATACCTGGGTAAATAAGGCTGTGCCCCTCGGGAACAGGCTCTCTGTTTGGATAAACCTGCTCTTGTATTTTTGGCATCCAGTCATTCCAATCGTTGTTGTTAACCCATGCCTGTGCAGGTTCAATTACCAAAAAATGGTCGTCGCTAAAACCGTAGCCTTGCGAAAATATTACAGCAACAAGCCTAACAACAAAGGCTAAAATCAGTATGCTTTTTAAAGGGTTTTTTAAGTAATACGCTTTTATTTTATCCATATTGCGTTTAAAACTGTTAATTGCATAATTAAAATATCTAAAATTCGCAAGTCGTAAGCCAAGTGCTTGTTAGTGAAGGCGTGGCTTGCAAATTAAGAATAAAGCTAACTTATTACAACTCACTGTTTGCCAATAAGCCATACCCTCACTTTGCGAATTTAAGAAATTACTTATTATCTATGCAAACATTTGTGCATTGTGCAATTTTTTGTAGTAACCATTTAATTTAATTAAGTCGGTATGATTACCCTGTTCAACAATTTTGCCTTCGTGCATAACACAAATAATATCGGCATGTATTACGGTTGAAAGCCTGTGGGCTATTACTATTGAGGTTCGGTTTTTCATTAACCGGTTTAACGACTCCTGCACCAATTTTTCCGATTCGGTATCTAAGGCCGATGTTGCCTCGTCAAAAATCATAATGGGCGGATTAGCCAATACGGCACGTGCAATACTAAGCCTTTGCCGCTGCCCCCCTGATAGGTTTCCTCCCCTATCGCCAATATTGGTTTGGTAACCGTTGGGGGTTTCCATAATAAAATTATGTGCATTTGCTATTTTTGCTGCCTCAACAACATTTTCCATGGTAGTACCCTCAACCCCAAATGCAATATTATTATAAATAGTATCGTTAAACAAAATACTCTCTTGGTTAACAATACCCATTAATTGGCGGAGTTTAGCAATTTTCAAATCCTTTATATTAACACCATCAATTGTAATAGAGCCTTTTGTAATATCATAAAAACGGGGCAGCAAATCAACCATTGTGGTTTTTCCGGAGCCCGACTGCCCCACAAGCGCTAACGTTTGCCCTTTTTTAACAGTAAGGTTTATGCCATTTATAACAAAGTTGTCTTTATACTTAAAATAAATATCATTATAGCTTAGTTGCAAGGTAAAACCAGAAATATCTTTTGCGTTTTGCTTATCCTGAATTGTAATTTCGGCATCAAGCACTTTATTAATCCTATCGGATGCAGCCATACCCTTTTGAATATTATAAAAGGCATTGGTAAAAGCTTTGGCAGGATTAATTATTTGCGAAAACAGCACCAAATATCCTATTAGGGCTTGCGATGACAATTCGCCTGAACCACCCAACACCATTGTACCACCAAACCAAAGAACTACTACAACGGTAATAACACCCAAAAATTCGCTAACTGGTACAGCAAGTTCACGACGACGCCCCATTCCTATTACAATATGGGTATAATCACCATTTATTTTATTAAACCTATACTCTGATTTTTTCTGTGCATTAAAAGCTTTTATTATCCGCAAACCTCCAAGGGTTTCTTCAAGTAGGGTTAATAAATCTCCAAGTTTTGATTGAGCCCTACCTGAACTTTTTCGCAATGTACTTCCAATTTTTCCAATTATTAATCCGGCAACCGGAAACATAAGAAACACAAAAAGAGATAGTTTAGGACTTATAACTATTAATCCTGTCAAATATATTATTATGGTTATTGGCTCTTTTAGCAAAGCTTCAACCGACCTAACAACAGAAACCTCAACTTCACCAACATCACTGGTCATACGCGAAATAATATCGCCTTTTCGCTCTTGCGAATAATATGACAAAGGGAGGTGTATTATCTTTGTGTACATGGTATTTCTGATATCACACACAACACCTGCTGTTACAGGAATTAAAATATATTTTGCCAAATAAAAGAAAAGTGCCTTAAAAAAACTTGTTGTTATTACAAATGTCATAACAAAAAGAAGCCCTTTAACAGCACCATGTTCCACTACAATATTCCCAAGGTGATAATTGAAATACAGAGTTATTCCTTCTTTAGTAAATTCAAAATCGGGTAGGGTTAAAATTACCTCCTGCTTATCAAATAAAACCTCAAGCAGTGGTATTATCATTACTATTGAAAACAGACTAAATATTACCGAAAAAAGATTAAATATCAAATACATTAATCCGTTACTCGTATATTTAGGAAATATATACTTCAGAATCCTTGATAAGCCTTTCACAAATATAATTTTTTTAGTAAATACCTGTATAGTTAAACGGTGTAATTTTCATAAGCTCAGTCTTAATTTCATCAGAAACATTAAGTGATTGTATAAACTCATGCATTATTTGCTTATTAACATGCACATTGGTCCGGGTTAACTCTTTTAACGCCTCGTAAGGGTTTGGATAGTTTTCGCGCCGTAATATAGTTTGAATAGCTTCAGCCACAACTACCCAGTTAGCTTCCAAGTCGGCCTTAATTTTTTCTTCGTTCAATAATAATTTACCTAACCCTTTTTTTAGCGATTTTAATGCTATAACACTATGAGCCATAGGAACACCAACATTACGCAGTACGGTTGAATCGGTTAAATCACGTTGTAAACGCGAAATAGGCAATTTATTTGAAAGGTGATCGTAAATGGCATTAGCTATTCCAAGGTTTCCTTCTGAGTTTTCAAAATCAATTGGGTTTACTTTATGTGGCATTGCCGATGAACCCACTTCGCCTTTTGTAATTTTTTGCTTAAAATAGTTCATTGAAATGTAAGTCCACATATCACGGTCTAAATCAACAATTATGGTATTAATACGGCGTAGGTTATCAAAAATAGCTGCCATATCATCATAATGCGAAATTTGCGTTGTGGTTTGCAAACGCTCTAAATTTAATGTATTTCCTACAAATTCGTTGGCAAAGTCAACCCAATCAACATCGGGAAATGATACCTGATGTGCATTAAAATTACCTGTAGCACCACCAAATTTAGCCGAACACGGTATGGCTTTTAACAAATTTAGCTGTTTGTCTAACCTTTCAACAAAAACCATAATCTCTTTTCCTAAACGGGTTGGCGATGCAGGCTGCCCGTGAGTACGTGCCAATAGCGTAACATCACGCCATTGGTCGGCCAACCCTGCCAGTATTTCAATTATATCTTCTAAAAGCGGGTAATATACTTTTTGAATGGCATCACGCAAAGAATAAGGTACGGCTGTATTATTAATATCTTGCGAGGTTAAACCAAAATGAATAAACTCTTTGAATTCGTTCAGGTTTAACTCATCAAATTTTTCTTTAATAAAATATTCAACAGCTTTTACATCGTGGTTGGTAGTATTTTCAATCTCTTTAATACGCTTGGCATCATTAATCGTAAAATCTTTATAAATTTCTTTTAATATAGCAAATACATTCTTATCAATACCTTCAAGTGGCTTTAATGGTATTTTACAAAGTGCAATAAAGTACTCTATTTCAACCAACACACGGTATTTTATTAGTCCAAACTCCGAAAAATAGATATCCAATTCTTCTATTTTTGAACGATATCTGCCATCAATAGGCGATACGGCTGTTAAATCATCAAGTATCATAATTTTATTATATTTTAGAACAGCCACAAAAATAAAAATTATTTACTGATACTCCTAACCTGATTAATTTATTATGCTTATCCGCATAATTGCCTAAGAGGTTAAACAAATAGAATACTGTCGAATTTATGTTAAACCCATTTACAATAATAAATCGTAAATTACAAAATAAAAAAGTGTGGTTTTTAATGTGCTATTTGCCAAGTAAAATAAAGGATTAAGAACAGAAATCTATATTTGCGTATTTAAAAGGATAATTATTAAAGCAATAGATACTGTGTTAAAGATAATCTTAATCAAATTAATTATTGGAAAATAAACAACATTATATATCTTTATTTTTTTTTTAAAACATATAATTATGTATAAAAAACTACTTGCTTTATTGGTATTAATTGGAATGCTATTTACAAATAGCCGTGCACAAAATACAGATACCACCACAATTCTAAAATTTGATATTAAAGAAGATATTGCCCCTGCCATATGGCGAAAAACCCAAAAAGCCTTTGATATGGCTAAGGATATTAACGCCGACCTTATTCTTATACATATGAACACTTATGGTGGCATGGTAGTTTCAGCCGACTCTATAAGGACTAAACTTTTAAATTGTGAAATACCTGTTTACGTATTTATTGACAATAACGCAGCATCGGCTGGGGCACTTATTTCGGTTGCCTGCGATAAAATTTATATGCGCCCGGGTGCCAATATTGGTGCCGCAACCGTGGTAAACCAAACCGGCGAAAAAATGCCCGACAAATATCAAAGCTACATGCGTAGCACAATGCGAGCCACTGCCGAGGCGCAAGGCAAAGATACTGTTATTGTTGGCACCGATACCACCTACAAGTGGAAACGCGATCCATCAATTGCTGAGGCTATGGTTGATGCCGATATTTATGTTGAGGGTATTAGCGACACAGGGAAAGTGATAACCTTTACTGCCAACGAAGCTGTTAAATATGGTTTTTGCGATGGCATTGTTAATAATGTGCAAGAGCTTATTGAAGATGCTAAACTAAGCCCTGTAATAATTAAAGAGTATAAGCCCACAACATTAGAAAAAATGATGGGATTATTGGTTAACCCGGTTTTTCACAGCCTACTTATAATGGTAATTTTTGGAGGAATATATTTTGAACTTCAAACACCAGGGGTTGGTTTTCCGTTGGCAGCATCAGTTTTGGCAGCAATACTATACTTTGCCCCACTATATTTAGAAGGTATTGCCGCAAATTGGGAAATTGCCATTTTTATTATTGGACTGGTGCTAATTGGTGTCGAAATATTTGCTATTCCTGGGTTTGGAATAGCAGGAGTTGCAGGAATAACACTAACCGTTGTGGGACTAAGCCTTGCAATGGTTGATACATATGATTTTAATTTTGAAGGCACCGGACTTTTTGCCGGGTTACTGTTCAAATCAATATTACTTGTTATGGGCTCGCTGTTTGTATCGCTTATTGCATCAATAATGCTTAGCCAACGAGTGTTTGCTTCGAGTTTTTTTGGCAGTAAAATTTCATTAAAAACTGAACAACCTACTGCCAACGGTTATTCAAGTGCCAATTTAAAATTAAAATCGTTAGTAGGAAAAGTAGGTATTACCGAAACTGTTTTACGCCCGTCGGGTACTGTAGTTATAGACGAAGAACCGTACGATGCAAAGGCACAATACGGCTACATTGACAAAGGAGAAAAAGTAAAAGTTGTTAAGTTTGAGACTAACCAACTTTATGTAATACCTAAGTAAAGTCAAAACCATACAACTTCTCAGTCCCCGATAAATATTGGGGCAGACAGTGAGCGAGAATCGCTCAATTTGAGTAATAAAAACCAAATAAAATGCAACCGGAATTTATTGTTAGAGAATTTATTGAAGAAGACTATGCCGATGTTTGGGAACTGTGGTTAGAAACAGGGCTGACCAACCCCGAGCGTAACGATAACCTTAACAGTATTAAAAAAACCATTGAGCATAACGGTGTCTTTTTTGTGATTGAACATACAAAAACTAAAAAAGTAATTGGAACATCGTGGATTACAAATGACGGCAGACGACTGTATCTACACCACTTTGGAATAAAACCTGAGTTTCAAGGAAAAAAAATGTCACACAAATTACTTGAACCTTCATTAAAGTTTGCAGAAAATAAAAATATGCAAATTAAGCTTGAGGTGCACGAAAAAAACAATATAGCGTTTAACTTATATAAAAATGCAGGCTTTAAATATTTGGGCGATTATAAAGTGTATATTTTTAGACACAAGACGATGGACAGAGAATGAAGGATACCAGATATTGAAGTTTAAAGGAATTAAAAAACAAATAAATGAACTTAGAACAGTACTCAAACCTTTCATTAAACAAAAACAAACAGCTACCGGGTTTTTACCATGCCCTTATTATTATTGCTTTGGTAGGTGTTATTAGTTTAATAACAACATCATTAATACAAATAATTACAAAGGTAGCTCCATGGCTTAATGTATGGGCTATTTTTATCAGTTATACCACATCATTATGGATAGTTCTTGTTATTGTTAAAAAATGGTGGCTCGTTTCTCATTTTGACACAAAAAACGTAAACATAGTTGTATATTTATTGCTAATACCCCTTGTAGTGGCCATGTCTGTAGTAATGGAAAGCATTATTAGCCTAATACCAATGCCTGAAAAAATACAAAAGATATTCGAACAGATGGTACAGCTAAACCTACAAGGGTATTTAACCATTGCAATTGCCGCCCCTATATTCGAAGAGCTTATTTTTAGGGGCATAGTGCTAAAAAAATTCCTGCAAAAGTACACTCCTAAAAAAGCTATTGTTTTTTCAGCTATAATATTTGGTATAGTACATTTAAACCCCTGGCAATTTATAGCAGCCTTTACTATTGGTATTGCCATTGGCTGGATATACTGGAAAACACAATCTGTTTGGCCCGGAATATTTATACATTTTGTTAATAACTCGTTTAGCTTTTATCTTGCAAAAAAATACGAAAGCATTAATATTACTTTACATGATATAATTGGAAATAATGTTTATTATATATCACTAATTATACTATGCTTATTGATTTGCTATTCTATTTATTTAGTTTTAAACAAGTATTTTAATACAATACAGAGTAAAAATATAGAAATTATATAATTTTAATTATGAACAATACTATTAAAACTATCATCTTTTGGATACTTGCCTTTATAATAACAGTATCTGCCGCAGTTTATCAAAAAACAACAGGACCATCATATCCTAAAAAAGTTGAACTTAATGTTAATAATGATACATACATATTAAAACTTGTACGCAGCCACGGTGGTAAAACCGATTGCCCAATTGTTTTAAGTATTGCCGATAATGGGGTTTCGGCAAAATTATCGTATAGGCAGTATCCTACCAATGCCAATTGGACAGTTGTTGATATGCAGCGAAAAGGCAATGAACTTAGAGGCAAACTGCCCCACCAGCCACCGGCCGGAAAGGTTGAGTATAAAGTTGATTTTTATAAAAATGGCATCTTGCTAAACGCACCCAATGATTTTCATACAATAACAAGATTTAAGGGAGGTGTACCAATCGGGATTTTAATTCCTCATATTTTATTTATGTTTTTAGCCATGATGCTATCAAGCTTTACAGCAATTATGGCCATAGCAAAAAGAGAAAAAGCCATACTTTACGGATGGCTTACACTAGCATTTCTAACACTTGGCGGAATGATATTTGGTCCTATTGTGCAGCTTTATGCCTTTGGCGATTTATGGACAGGCGTGCCTTTTGGATGGGATTTAACCGATAACAAAACACTAATTGCTTTTATAGCATGGATTATTGCACTATTAATGTATCGCAAACAAAAACAATTAGGATGGCTTATTGCAGCAGCTTTTGTGCTATTATTAATATTCTCAATTCCTCATAGTATGTTTGGTTCTGAGCTCGATTACGCTACTGGTTCTGTTACACAAGGATAAATATTTAATATGATACCATTTTCAAGACTAACTAAACTCTTCGGTATATTCCTTTTTCTTTTTGGAATTACAAATGGAATTATGGCACAAAACTTTTCAGCCATTGACACCTATGCTCAATCAGCCCCAAAGTCGGCTCAAAAAACGACAAAAACTTTGGCAGCTTATTTAAACAAAAAAGCCTCAACCGATATTAAAAAAGTACGGGCATATTATGTATGGCTGGCTTATAATATTAAATATGATACAAAAGCTTTCTTTTCAAACAACCCTAACCCCAAAACAAATACCGAAGATGTACTAAAATACAAAAAAGCAGTATGCCAAGGGTACGCCCAACTGTTTAAGGAATTATGTCAATTCAGTAATATTCCGTGCCATTTAGTATCGGGGTATAGTAAGGGGTATGGATATTCATCGCAAAAAGATTTTCATAATTCAGACCATGCATGGAATGCTATATATATAAACAATAACTGGCAACTGGTTGATGCCACTTGGGGTAGCGGATATGTAAATGATAACAAAAAGTATGTAAAAAAATTTACTGCTGAATACTTTTTGCCAAAACCCGAGCACTTTATTTTAAAGCATTTGCCAAGCGACCCAATGTGGCAACTTATTACATGCCCAATATCAATTAACGATTATAAAAAAAGTGATATTCACATTTCCCAAATACTACAAAACTGCAACGGCACATTCAACTTTACCGATACTATTGCTGCTTACCTAAAACTTAATCCAGCAAATCAGCAAATGCAATCGGCAGAGCGCGCTTTTAAATTTAACCCCGATAATGTTGAAGCTCCGGGCTATGCACTTTTAAACCTATCGTATGAAATGGGTGCTGAACTAAACAACTATTATAATAATAAAGATTATAAACAAGCCCTTAAATTAAACAGGCAGATACTTGAGATTAACGAAAAGGCACTACAGTTTTTGCGCAAAAGCAAAACAGAACATTCCAAAAGTGCCGTTAATACATGCAAACAAAATATTAAATCAACAAAAGAGAATATTAAAAGCCTTGAGAAATTTATTAATCAATAAATATACCATTATGAACATAAAAACATTTGCAATAATATTTTCATTTATAGGATTATTTAGCTGTTATACAACCGAAAAACATCATACTTTAATCCTAATTTCAAAAGATTATAACTCGAATATTAATAATTGGCTAAAAAATATTGACTCTAATATTACAACAAAAGTTTTTTATACCATACCTACCGACTCAATGGACTTTTATTTACAAATGGCAAATGGTGTGGTAATTGGAGGAGGCGAAGATGTAAACCCACTGCTTTACAATAAACATGAATATGACAGCTTATGCGAAACACCCGATAATTACCGCGACAGTATTGAGATATTAATGATTCATTATGCAATAAAAAACAAAATCCCGCTTTTAGGTATATGCCGTGGCAACCAAATTATGAACGTGGCTAATGGAGGTACGCTTATTCCCGATATCCCAACATTTTTTCCCCATAGCAATATTAGCCACAGATATAAAAACGATAGTGCCCATTATATAATTCCAGCACAAGACTCATGGATTGAAAAGCAATTGATATTTGACACAATTTGGGTAAACAGCCACCACCATCAATCAATTGATGCAATTGCCCCAAATTTTATGGTTGCTGCATATGCACCCGATAGTATTATTGAATCAATTGAGTTAATAGAAAAAAGCACACACCCGTTTGTTGTTGGAGTACAGTGGCATCCTGAAAGCTTAAACAATAGTATTTCACATCAAATTGGAAAACTTTTTATTGATAAAGTAAAATAGTATTTTATGTTTTTTTTTACTTTTGTAGCGTTACTAACAAAATTACAAAATTATGGCATTATTGGTTTGGAACGAATCGTATAGCGTTAAAATAAAAAAGATTGATGATCAGCATAAAAAACTGATTGATATGATTAATGAATTTTACGAAAGCATAAAATCAAAAACAAACAATGAGAGTATTTTTGAATTGCTTATGAAGATGAAAGATTATTCAATTTTTCATTTTAATACTGAAGAGGAATACTATAAAGAATTCAATTTTCCTGATTCTGAATCTCACATAAAAGAGCATGATGTATTTATTGATAAAGTAAACGATGTTGAAAGAAGATTTAATGAGGGTGTTTTGGTTTTTTCATTTGAACTTACAAACTTTTTAAAAGACTGGTTTAAAGAGCATATTTTAGAAACCGATATGCAATATGTTGACTTCTATTTGGAAAAAGGGGCAAAATAACTCATACTTGTTAGTGAAGGCATGGCTTGCAAAATAAGAGTAAAGCAAACTCATTTCAACTCGCTGTTAGCCAATGAACCACATTCTAATTTTACGAATTTAATGTCTAACAAAAATTTATTTATATAAAGAGGCAATTACACCTTTTTACACATAGAGAATATAAATTCGATACCACCCTGTTTAGGTTTTTTAACCGATATTTCGCCCTTATGAAACTGCACACCGTTTTTAACAATTGATAAACCTAAACCGGTACCGCCATTGGTGCGGGCACGTCCGCTGTCAACCCGATAAAAACGCTCAAATATGCGTGCCAAATGTTTTTCAGGTATGCCGCTGCCAGTGTCGGAGTACGAAAAATATAAAAACGTAACATCTTCATGGTAATTTTTAATGTTTATGCTAATATTATTACCGGCATAGTTTACCGAGTTTTCAACCAAATTGCGCCAAATAGAATAAAAAATAGACTGATTTGCCTTTATCTCTATATCATCAGCCATGTCGATACTTACGCTAATATTTTTCTCATCAATTTTCATACGTAAATCATCAATAACCAAGCCTACCGTTTTTTTTACGTTAAGTTGTTCTGTTTCAAATAAATCTGAAGCCTCTTCAATTTTGTTCAATAACGAAATATCCTGTATTAATGCCGACAAACGCTGGGTTTGTATGTATGAACGCTCCAAAAAGAATTTCATCTTCTCTTTGTCCATCTCCGATGAGATTATTGTCTCTAAATACCCAAGTATTGAGCTTACCGGGGTTTTCAGCTCATGGGCAATATTGCTTGTCATCTGTTGTTTAAGCTTCTTCTCCTTTTCAAGTTTAGTTACATCGTTTATTGAAATCTCAAAACTCCTGTCGTTAAATACAATTGCTTGAATAACAAAGTATTTACCATTTTTATTTAGAGTTAAAATACTGCTTAGCGAATCGTTTATTATGTTTTTATTATTACTGATGCTTTTATCAATAAACTTGTTTATTGACGCCAAATCGCTATTGGTAAAAAAACTATTTGGGTTAACTGCCGACTCATCTGAAATAGTATTCAAATATTGAATAAAATGGTTGTTGGCAAGCAGTTGCTTTTTGTCTTTTGTAAAAACGGCAATGCCCTCGTGCGATATCTGCAAATGCCTTATAAGCTTTTCGCGCTCAGTTGATAGTGCTTTTTTTGCTTTTTGCAGGCGGTTGTAAACCTCAACAACTTGCTCGCCAATTAAGCCAAGTTCATTTTTCGGAAACTCTGTTTTAATGGCCGTTAGGGTACCGATAGCAGCCTGCCGGGCAAAATTTTGAAGTGTGGTTATCGATTTTCCAAACCTATCGGACAAATATATGAGCACCACCCCAAATATTACAAAAAACAGCAGAATTACATAAATAAAATATGTGTCGGCTTTTAAATAATTCTTAACCTGTATATTATAAGGCAAGGCCGCCCGTACAAAATAGTGCTCATAACTTATGGCACAATAGTAATAATCAAAACTTGTGGTTGCCGATTTCCTAATAGTCTTCCCAAAACTTTTATTTAACGACTCTTGTATTTCCGGTCTTAACAAATGATTCTCCATGTTATTGTAATCATCAACAAACGAATCAAATAGCACAACTCCTGATTTGCCTATTACCGAAATGCGCAGTTCCTTTTGCGGAAATATAGCATTAAAGTCTTTTAGGGTAGAGTATTGCAACGTTGTATCAATGCCATTAGCTTTAATGTACCCATTTACCAAGTTAACATATGTTTTAAGAGAATTTTCCAATTTTCCAATACGGTACAATTTTTCGCGCCTGTATTGAAAAACACCAATAACAATTGCAAAGACCACAAATAGAAAAAAGAAATTAAAAAACAATCTGAGCCGATATTTCGACACTTTGCCCCAGTTAACCATATTAATTATTTCTTAATTTGATGCTTCATTAAAAAAGTATCCGTATCCATGACGAGTTACAATATAGTTACCAAAGTTATTCATTTTTTTTCGAAGCCTTGCAATATTTACATCTACTGTGCGCCCCAGTATATTTTTTTGGTGTGGCCAAATACTTTTTAAAATATCTTTGCGCGAAAAAACTTTTCCTTTATTACCATATAAAAAAGCAAAAATCTCATACTCCTTAACTGTCAACCTTATTATTGAATTGCCAATTGTTATCGTGTATAAAGAGTCATCAAGTTTCATTGTTTGATAGGCTAAAATATTTTCTCAGATACCAGTTCGCCATCTTCATCCCACATTTTCCATATACCTTTTTTCTTTCCATTTTTATAAAACATTTCAAAACGCAAAATCCCTTTTTCGTCCCAAATTAACCACTTGCCGTCCTTGTTGCCATCAATATAGTTGGCCTCGGCAAGTTTTGTCCCGTTTTTATTATAGGTAATCCAAACGCCACTGTTTTTGTTCAGTTTATATGAGCGTTTTTCATTTATTTCCCCGTTTTCAAAAAAAAGTTTTATTTCTCCATCTTTCATACCATCCTTTATATACATTTCAACCTTTACCTGACCATTGCCATAATATTCGGCATAGCTACCTGTATATAATTCGTTATGGTTGGTATAAAATAAACCATCGGTGCCCTCAACTATTTGGGCAAACGATAATGCCGTAATAAAAACTGATAGTATTGTAATAATTGTTTTCATTAATATATAATTTTGTAAAACGCTGTTAATTAAGCTTTTATTTTTTAACCGCAGTCCCGACATAGCTTTTGTAAGGTTTTTATTTAAAAACCAACAAAAAGCAGCTTCGTGATGAGGATTTGGATTTTGAGCAACAACCTGCCGACTAGGCAGGCGCAGAAGTCGGACTTTATAGACAAACTCTAATTACACTAAATTAATACAAATAATCTTTAGTCATCCTCATATATGATTAAAGCTTAATCATGTTGGTTTTGTCTGTTTAAAATTTATTAAAAAAATACCACCATATTTATAGCGGTATTTTTATGATAATACTTTTTTTTTACAACTACTCATTTACCGTTAATAACCCAACCTTAATTGAATTTACAGACCCGTTTATTTTTACATTTTGCAGCCTGTTTGTTTTATACGAAATATAATCGACCTTAATGTTATACTCGCCTTTAACAATCGGTTCAAAAGAAAAATTACCATCTAAATCGGTATAAACAGTTTGGTTGGTTTCTTCAATTAACACTTTAACACCAGTTAAAGCCTCACCTGTAATTTGATCAACCACGGTTCCTTGTATTATTGAAGTTACAACCGACAGCACCGAAGAAGATTGTTCGGCTTTTTTATTACTTGCTTTGTTATCGTTAGCAAATACGTTTGCTGTTAAAACTAATGCAGCTACTAAAAATATTACTGTTTTCATGTTTCTTTTTTTTATTATTTATATTGCAAATATAAGTGCCAAAAATTAACTGAAAATTTCCATAACATTATTTAATTGTTAACTAATTCTGTTTATCCTTAATTCAAGCTTGTATTACCAAAAATTTCAATATTTGAATTTGTTTCAAAGAACGTTTTTTAAAATTTTAATATTTATATGCTAATTTTATATTAAACTCTCTGCCCAACCCAAAATCGTTATACAAATATTCATTGCCATTATAATTGTAAATATTTGTTAAGCGTGTATCTAAAATATTTTTCATTTCGAAAGTAGCAATAAAACTCTTACCAATTTTTTTGTTAATATTAAAAACTAAGTTATTAATTGCTTTCTGATAAACATCGGGTATTCCGCTTGGGTTTACTATGGTAAGCTTTGCGGCATTATAGGTGTATGATAAGTTTGAGGTTAAACCAACCTTATCGTTTTTATATGATAAGGTTGCATTAACAATCCAAGGCGATTGCTCAAACATTTCACGTTTATCAGGATAATTTTGATCAAAATACCGCTTACTTTCAAGTTCCTGCTCATCAATTGAAACTTGTGAGTAAATGTAGGTAATATTTGTACGCATGCTAAATTGCTTTAAAGCAGAAATAAAATCTAAATTTTTGCCAAACTCTGCCTCCATACCGTACATTTTAGCATTACCTACATTACGCCATGTAATTTCGGGGTTTTGTGCTTTTGTGTTAAATGTTTTCTCAATAGGGTTTTTAAAACTCTTATAAAACCCGCCAAAAGCAACCATTTCGCCCGGCTTAAAGTACTGCTCCCAACGCAAATCAATATTATCAATTTCGGTTTGCAACAATAGCGGGTTACCAATTATTATATCACCAACCTTGTTTTCAACCACAACTGTCGATTTTTCTCTAAATGACGGTCTTGCCACAGTTTTATTATATGCAAAACGTATATTCACATTCTTTTTTGGCGAATAGGTTAAATTAAACGATGGCAAAATATTTAAGGTATCAATAATTCCTGCACCTGTGTTATTGTCGTTAATCTGTTTAATACTGTTTGTCTCCATATAAAGCTTCTCCAAACGGACACCAAATACTACCCTATATTTCTCAAAAAAAGGAATATCAGCCATTAAATAACCCGAATAGAGCTGTTTGTTGCCTATATAGCTATTATTGTTGTTATCGGTTTGCGAATTTTGAGCATAAATCCCGTCAACGGCACTTATATTGGTATCGTTAAAATAGTTTTGAATATTTGCATATTGCTTTGTTGTAGCCTCGCCAAAACTGATTGTGTTTTGGTAGTACTCGCGGTATTTACCGGAATAATTCCCTCCAAATATAAACTTTGATTTTGCCCCCATTACCTTAAAAGGGTATTCAAAATCGATACGGGCAAAGGTATTTATTTCGGACATTGTTCGGTAAAAACGGCGAGGGTAATTGTACGACGACTTATCGACATGATAAGTTGTATGGGTACCGTTTATATTTATATCGTTGGTTAAAAACCTAACATCGGGTTCGTTTTGCGATGCATAAACATATGACACCAACCATTTAATTTTAAGATTGTTGGCATTTGGCAAAATATGCTTACCCTTAAACTGGTTTGCTGTAAATTGGCGCGACATAAACTGCAAAACCCTCTTTTCCCTCAATTTATTACCATCTCTATAATCAATAAACATGGCATGTGTCGCATCATTGTTACTGCTAGTATTTGTTATTAGAGTATATGATATTTTATTATTGTTATCTAATTTAATACCAAAACCACCCATTATTGACCAAAGGATACTTTTTTGCCCCAATTGCCAATTTTGCGATTCATATTGTGAGTTTAGGGCATCGGCATTTTTATCGGTTAGCTTATAGCGTCCATAAAAACCATCGTTAAAAGCATGGTATTTATATTCATATGAAGCTCCAAAGAAATACCCTACGGTTTTTCCGAACAACTCTTTTTGATTGCCTATACCAAGCGTGTATTTTTGGTTTAAAAACGATATGCTCTCTTCGGGCTTCCAAACCTTGTTAAACGATTTAGTAATATTATCAAGTTTACTGTTATTGACATATCGTGCGGGTATTTTTCCTTTTGCCTCATTGGGTATATCCCTTGTGCCATCGTCAACGCCAAGCCAGTCTAATTTTCCTCCTTGATATGTTAAAAAATCGTTTCTTAAATTACTTTGCGGATTATATCCCAGCTTTACCGAAAAATTTATGGTCAGCTTTTCAGGTATATCTTTTGTTTTAACATCAATTAGCCCACCGGTAAAATCGGCAGGCAAATCGGGACGAAATGCTTTGTAAACAAGCAAATTATCAAGAATATTACTCGGAAAAATATCCATCTGCACTGTATTTCGTTCGGGGTCTAAACTTGGTATATCGGCACCATTTAGTGTTGTTTTGCTATATCTGTCTGATAACCCCCTTACATAAACATATTTACCAAACTGAACGGTAACACCGGTAACTTTACGTAAAGCATCAGCTGCGGTACTTGCCCCAACCTTTGCCATCTCTTGCGACGACACACCACTTAATACCGATGCCGATTTTCTTTGCATAGCAACAATGGCCGTTTCGGTACGCTCAATACGCTTTGCAACTACTACTACATCGTCTAATTCTAAAACAGCCTCTCCAAGTTTAATATTAACTATTTTAACTTCGCCGTTGGCTACTTTAATATCTTTAATAACCTTTGTTTGGTACGATATAAACGAACATTGAATACTATAAGTCCCTGCTTCAAGATTATTTAAAGCAAAATTTCCATCAAAATCTGTTGTAGTACCATTTATTGTTCCAACAAAAATTACGTTGGTTCCGGGTAATTCTTCGCCTGTATTAGCATCAGTTACCTTTCCTCTAATAGCTGCATTTTGAGAAAAAGATATATTACCTATAAACAACAGAGCAATTAAAAAAAATAATTTATTCATTTCAAAAAACAATTTCATTGTTATACCATTTTAATTTCAAAACTGCTGGTCTCCCCGAGAAAAACGGGAGTAAGCAATGCCGATGTAGAAGCAATGTTGATATATGAATGCTAATGAAATATATCGGCAAATTTGCTTCACAATCGGTATTATTGTATCTGCCACCATTTTAACAGTTAAAAATGCTGTATAAAAAGTTAAAAGCAATTAAAATTAGTCGGGACTCGACTTTTTAATTGCTTGTAATTTGAATATTTACAATTACAGTTTTTAACAAAATATAGTCGAACCCCAACTTTTTAGACAGCCTCTTATAGTTTTTGCAAACTCTATTTATAAAAAATGAAAGCATTTTTTAATTATCTAATTAAAAGTTGCTGTCCAACCCTGAGCCCAGTTAATTGACCCAAAAGCCCCTTTATAGTTTACATTCTCGAAACCTGCCGGATAAGATGCCATATCAGTAGTTTGAGGTGTGGTTGGTACCGGGTTTGTTACAGATACCCCGGGGTTTGCTACACTATTTTTTGCATCTGTAAAATAGGTAGCCAAAGCTTCATCCTCAGTTTCAGTACCATCTTTACCCGATTTTAAGAATGCATTTGGATTTGCGTTGGTAATTTCGCCTTTTATATTATAAAAAACATTATTCTCAACCTTCAACTGGCCATTCTCGAACCTGCTGTACGAGCACTCGCCCGCTGCCAATTTCTCAATCTCGATACCACTTTTTAAACAATCAACAAACAACGAGTTGTAATAATAACCACCTGCATTGTCTCTAAAAACAATTACACGGGCATCGGCATTACCTGTTCCAATATAAGTTGCATTGTAAATAGTGGGTAGTGCATAAGGTTCACCATCTTCGGGGTCGGTACCGCCATCGTGCTCACCGCAACGGTCGCCGGTGGTATTTAACACACAATAAAACTGCACATTTCCTCTAAAACCCTGATCATAATCCAAGCCATCGTCTTTACAGCCCGATATTAGCACGTGCTTTAAATTTGGCATACCGCCAAAACACTCTATGCCATCATCGGCATTAGCCAAAACCTCTATGTAGTCAATTACTGTATTAGAACCAACGCCTCCTAATGTCAGTCCGTTTATTTCATTGCCATCGCCAATATCTGTTCCTCCGTGGCGAATTGAGATATACTTTAGCACTCCTGAGTTATCATCATCATTTGTTCCACCGTATGCACCCCTTAACTCGGTTGTAGGAATACCCTCTATTTGCTGCTCGGTTGGTACGGTATTTAATTTTGCATTGCCCAAAACAATAAGTCCGCCCCATAAACCACTTGCATCGTTGGGCACACTGCCTTTTAAATCGTCGGCTTCGGCTGTAAAAATAATAGGATTAGAGGCTGTTCCTTCAGCCAAAATTTTGCCCCCTTTAGCTATTATTAAGGCAGAGGCCTCAGCTCCCTGCCCCGGCTTACCTTTTATTATTGCCCCTGCTTCAATTGTTAAGGTTTGACCACTATTTACAAAACAAAACCCGCTTATTATATATGTATTGCCGGTTTTCCATGTTTGGGTACCAATTCCACTACCATCATCGGTAATTGCAGTAGGTGAATCATCTGATGGTGGTGTAAGTGTTTCAGTTTTTTTGCACGATGCAAAAATAGTTACAACTACCAAAAAGACCGCTAATGCTAACTGTGATAAAATAACTTTTTTCATTTCAATAATTTTTAGTTTAACTCTTTTAAAAAATTGTGCCTTTTTTATTTTAAATTTCACACTACAAATAAATTCAATAACTGTAAACTGAATATGACACAATAGTTAAATAAACATTAAGCTATACTAAGTGAAAAAAGATTGAAATAAAAGGGGGAATATTTAATGGTAAAATTTATAATGTGCTGCTAATGTGGTTTTTATAAATTGCCGTTTATTGGCTACACATACAAATAGTTAATTAGCTTGTATTTTATTTATAACCTTAATTTTTTATTTAATTAACATAGGTTTAACCTGCATATTGCCGGCGTTAACAACAAAGGCAAACAGCAATTGATTCATGACAAGCTATAATTTCGTAGTTACTTCTACTTTACTAAGTTAAAATATTCATGTTATATATTTGAATATCAGAAGA
>CBDUWQ010000051.1:0-20944 GCA_965370965.1 uncultured Bacteroidales bacterium | reverse complement strand
TTGAATAATTGCATGAAGATATAATTTTTAATTATAAACTAATTTTTTTTAAGATACATAGCTGCACATTAAAATACTTCAAAAATATGTTTAATAAAATATATTTTTGCTAACATGCTGTTATAATGCTGTTTGCGTTTATTCTACAATAATAAATACTATGATATATCTAAAAAAAAAGCAATAGATTTGTAGCCTTTAAAATTGATATATAAACACTTAAAAATTATGAACAAATTAGCAGTTATTGCATTAGGCGGAAATGCTCTTTTACGTGGCGATCAAGCAGGTACAATTGAGGAACAAGAAGCTAATGCAATAGAAACTTTTGAAAACCTTGTTTATCTGTTTAAAGAAGGATATAATGTAATATTTGCTCACGGAAACGGACCTCAGGTAGGTAATATACTCATGCGAAACGATGCCGGCGAACAAATGTATGGAATTCCACAAATGCCCCTTGATATTTGCGTAGCCGATTCGCAAGGTGGAATTGGCTTTATGTTAGAGCGCTGTTTATTAAACGTTCTGCGTAAGCACAATATAAAACGCAACATAGTTACTTTGGTAACTCAGGTAGTGGTTGACAAAAACGATCCGGCATTTCAAAACCCCATAAAACGTGTAGGTAAAATATATTCAAAAAAAGAAGCCGATAAGCTTACCGCCGATAAAGGGTGGATTTTTAAAGAAGAGATTAAAACTGAAGGTGGTTGGCGCAGGGTAGTACCATCGCCTAAGCCATTAGACTTTTTTAATTCTGAAACCGTTGAGCAAATGGCTCGTGAAGGCAATATTGTAATTACAGTAGGTGGTGGAGGTGTTCCGGTTTATATTGATGAAAAAGACCAAATTCGTCCATTAGATGCTGTTATTGATAAAGATTTGGCAGCAGCTATGGTTGCCAAAAAAGTTAAGGCCGAAGAGTATTACATTTTAACCGATGTGCCTTTTGTATATTTAAACTACAAAAAGGATAATGAAAAGGTATTGGAGTTTTTAGATTATAAAGATACACAAAAGTATCTTGACCAAGGTATGTTTGGCGAAGGAAGTATGGCGCCAAAAATTAAAGCCTGCCTTGATTTTGTTAAAAACGGCGGTCAAAAAGCGGTAATAACCGAAGCAAAAAAACTTGAAGACAAAAGTTTTGGTACTAAAATTACCATGAATTATGATAAAGCTGATTTATAATAATCTTAAATTCGCAAGACCTAACAGGTTTTTGTTGATTAACAGGTTAAAAACAATAAACAAAACTCAATAATCAATATTAAAATATAGAAAATATGGCTTACAATTTAAGACACCGTAATTTTGTAAAATTAATAGATTTTACACCCAAAGAGATTAAATATTTATTGGATCTTTCAATTGATTTGAAAAAAGCAAAATATGCAGGAACCGAGCAGCCACGCTTAACCGGGAAAAACATTGCATTAATTTTTGAAAAAGCCTCAACTCGTACACGTTGTGCATTTGAAGTTGCTGCCCTCGATCAGGGAGCACATGTTACCTATTTAGGCCCTTCGGGCTCGCAAATTGGACAAAAAGAGAGCATGGCTGATACTGCCCGTGTTTTAGGTCGCATGTATGACGGCATTGAGTACCGTGGTTTTGGTCAGGATATTATTGAAGAGTTGGCTGATTTTGCAGGTGTACCTGTTTGGAACGGATTAACAAACGAATTTCATCCAACCCAAATTTTAGCCGACTTTATGACCATGATGGAGCATAGCGACAAGCCTTTGCACAAAGTAAAATTTGCGTATTTAGGTGATGCAAGAAATAATATGGGAAACTCTTTAATGATTGGTGCAGCCAAAATGGGAATGGATTTTCGTTCGGTAGCGCCAAAATCGGTTCAACCAACCAACGAATTAGTAGCACAAGCTAATGAGATTGCCAAACAAACAGGTGCCAAAATTACCGTAACCGATAATGTTGCCGAGGGTGTTAAAGATTGTGATTTTCTTTATACCGATGTTTGGGTAAGCATGGGCGAACCCGATGAGGTTTGGAAAGAGCGTATTGAGCTGTTAAAACCTTACCAAGTAAATATGGACGCAATTAAAGCAACAGGCAACCCAAAAGTGAAATTTATGCACTGCCTGCCTGCATTCCATAACCGTAAAACCAAAGTTGGAGAAGAAATATTTAATAAATTTGGTTTAGATGGAATGGAAGTTACCGAAGAGGTTTTTGAAAGTGATTACAGCATTGTTTTTGACGAAGCAGAAAACCGCTTACATACTATTAAAGCTGTTATGGTTGCTACATTAGGACAATAAATATCAAACTGCAATATGTTAAAAGCCATTTGAGAAATCAGGTGGCTTTTTTATTTACAACCCCATAATTAGTTTAATTACACATTGAGGAACCGCTTTTAAATAAAGTATATTATTACAATTATATGCAACCTTTTTAGTAATTGGCATCTAAATAAATTAATGCTGTATAGAGATTATAGTTTATTATTTAAAATTATTGTATTAACTATGCATATACATAAATTAGTTATTTTTGAGTGAACCCTTAGTAACAAAACCTTAGCGCATAATTAAAAACTATATACTTAATACAAACATAAAAACCTTATAACAATGAAAACAAACTACTACAGGTATATTAAAAATGTTTGCATAACTGCACTCTTTTTAATAGCATTTTCGGGTTTATCAATTGCCCAAAAAAAGCAAGCTAAGGCTAATGTTGCTGTAGCAAAATACTACGACAAATCATTTCCGTTGCGGGATATAACACCAATACCCCCCGATGGAAATCACCGCATGTGGAAAGGTGGCTTGGTACCAAATAATTTTAAACGCAAACGGTTTTATAACTCAAAAAACGCCTTTCCTAAAAACGGCGACCCTATTGTTCAAAAAGCAGCGTATAAACATAATGAGGCTAATACTATCCTAAACTTTGAAGGTATTAGTTTATCAGATAACAGTGCAACGTTTGCCCCACCCGATACTGACGGCGATATTGGACAAGACTACTATTTTCAAATGATTAATGTAATGTTTGAAATATTTGACAGAAGTGGAAACTCGGTATATGGTCCTGCCGACAACAAAACACTGTGGGAAGGATTTGCAGGCGAATGGACAGGCACCAATGATGGCGACCCGATAGTTTTATATGACGAGAATGCAAACCGTTGGATAGCAACACAATTTGCACTGCCAAACTACCCAAATCCTCCATTTTATGAATTAATTGCAATATCAGAAACAGCCGACCCATTAGGAGCATGGTATCGTTATGCTTTTGAATTTTCGGCTATGCCCGATTATCCAAAATTTGGTATTTGGAACGATGGTTATTACATGACATTAAACAGTAGTGGCGACAATGCTGTGGTTTTTGAGCGCGATTCGTTAATAATTGGAAGCCAAGAAGCTAGAATGGTTGCTTTTAAAATTCCCGATTTCCCGGGTCAACCAAACACCTTTAGCGCGCCCTTACCTGCTTGCAGCCAAGGCCAGCTTCCTCCGGCAGGTACTCCTAATTACATTATGTATTTTAATGATGATGGTTGGGGCTTCGGCGAGGATAAAATAATGATATGGGAATTTGATGTTGATTGGGAAAATGTGTCAAATTCAACTTTAACACTAACACAAAACCTACCTGTTGAACCTTTTGATTCTGAATTTAACCAATACTGGAATGATATTGCCCAACCCGGAACAAGCCAAAAGCTTGATGCTATACCCGGTGCAATGATGTTTAGCCTGCAATATCGCAATTTTGGTTCGCACCAAACTATGGTTGCTAACCATACTGTTGATGTTGATGCAACAAACCATGCAGGTGTACGTTGGTATGAACTGCGAAATGCAAATAATGGAGGAGGATGGGAAATTTACCAACAAAGCACATTTGCACCTGACGACGACAGCCGTTTTATGGGTAGCATGGCAATTGATGGATCGGGAAATATTGCATTAGGCTATTCCGTATCAAGTGAAAATACATATCCATCAATAAGGTTTACCGGACGATTGGCAACCGACCCATTAAATCAGATGACTTTTAACGAAACTGATATGCATATTGGAGAATACTCACAAACATCAGGTAACCGGTGGGGCGATTATAGTATGATGAGTATTGACCCAACTGATGATGCCACATTTTGGTACACACAAGAGTTTATGAAAGAAAATAATAAATGGGCGACTCGGATAGCATCATTTCAATTGCAAATACCAACCACCTCTTTTATCTCATTTAAACTTACCGATCAATTTGGGTTTACCGCGTTTGATGCCGATGCAGAAGAAATATATGTGGTAATTGATTACGAAGCCGACCCATCGAGCCAAATTGCTACATTTACTTTGCCAGAAGGCTCTACAGTACAAATTAATGGAACAATACAAGAGAGCGGAGTTACTGTAAATGACTTTACAAACCCTGTAGTTTATACTATTACTGATGCAGAAAGTGTTTCAAAAGACTGGAAAGTAATTGTAACCGAACAAATTCCTGAAAATGATATAATAACTTATAGTATTCCAAATGAAACAAAAGCTGCAATTATTAACGATGATGACTATTCGGTAAATGTTGAAATGCCCTATAACTCTGATGTAACAGCATTGGTTGCAGCATTTTCATTATCGCCCGGAGCCGGGGCAACGGTAAATGGCTTTACACAGGTAAGTAATACTACGGTTAACGACTTTACCGAAACAGTAACCTACTTGGTTACGGCACTCGATGCATCAACACAAGAATGGGATGTAATAGTTTCGGAAGCAAGTGGCTTGTGCGAAGCAGCATCACAATCATGCGACGAGTTTATTAGCCAAGTGGAAATAGGCGATATAAACAACCCATCGGCATGTGAGGGATACTCTGATTTTTCATATTTATCAACCGATGTTGCTAAAGGCGAAGGCTATGAAATTACCGTTACAAACGGTAACCCTTATTCTGACGATGAATGTGGAATATGGGTTGACTGGAATAACAACAGAGATTTTTCTGATGATGAACCAGTAACCGTTTCAGGCTCACCCGGAAACGGACCATACACAGCTACAATAATACCACCATTAAATGCTGTTGAAGGAAAAGTTTATATGCGTGTTAGAATTGTTTATAACGAAACTCCTCAACCATGCGGACCTTCATCATACGGCGAAGTTGAAGACTATACCTTATTTGTTACACCGGCTAATGCAGATTTTTTTGAATTTGGCTTTGAGGCATCAACAAACTCAGTATTGGATGAAGATGTAATGGGAACAGTAGCAGATAGTACAATTAGTGTTATTTTACCACCAAATGTTGATAGAAGTGATTTAGTTGCCACATTTACTATACCTAATGGTGCAACCACAACTATAAACAGCATTGCACAAGAGAGCGGCGTTACTTCAAATGATTTTACAGGTGAGGTAGTATATATTGTTACAACCGAAAATAATCAGGACACAAAAAGTTGGAAAGTTATTGTTGAAAATGAAGTTTCTGTTTCATCAAATTTGGATATGGATATTGAAATTTATCCTAATCCTGCCACAAGCAAACTGTTTATTAAACTTGGTAATGTTACAAATACAACATCGATAAGCATATTAAATGTTACAGGCCAAACTGTACATACCGAGATATTAGAAAATAGTATTTCGCAAATTAATATAAGTGATTTGAAAAATGGATTGTATTTTATTAAGATTCAGAATAACGGCAATGCATTTATAACCAAGTTAATAAAGAAATAGATATTGCTTTATATGATTTTAAAGGGCTTCAGGTTTGGAGCCCTTTTTTATTTAACCCAAAGCAACATACATAGTGTCAGCAAGAAAACTACCTTTTTTTAAGTCTTTGACCTGTCTGCCAAGGCACGCCAGGCAGGTAAGAAAACGCCAAAGGCAAGCCTGCCCGACTAATTCATTCAGGCGGGGCTTTCGAAGTCTTAATTGTCAGGAGTTTACTGTTGTAAATGACTGTCAATTAAGGCGAGAGTAACGCAGTATTTGGCGTTTTCTTGCAAAGACTACATATCAATAAACCTTGTTTTTAATCCATACTCGGTAATGATTCTGTATAAAAGCTTTATATTTGCACACTCTTAAGCTCCAAGAGGGCTTTTTATTGGTGAGTATAACCTAAATTGTGCGATTATGAACTTTGAAAATTATCAATCATTTGATTTAGGTATAAAAAATTAATTTTGTGAAAGACGAACAAAAAGTAGCATTTGCAACATTAGGGTGTAAGCTAAACTTTTCTGAAACATCAAGTATTGCAAACCAATTTAACAATGCAGGTTATGTTAGGGTTGATGCCAATAAAAAAGCCGATGTTTATGTAATAAATACATGTACTGTTACCGAAATTGCCAATAAAAAAAGCAGACAAGCAATAAAAAAACTGAATAAAATAAACCCCAAAGCCAAAATAGTTGTTGTGGGA
This sequence comes from uncultured Bacteroidales bacterium, assembly GCA_965370965.1. Classification (GTDB taxonomy): domain Bacteria; phylum Bacteroidota; class Bacteroidia; order Bacteroidales; family SZUA-534; genus GH45. The sequence goes on along the minus strand of CBDUWQ010000051.1, from coordinate 14,500 downwards.
TGCTATTCGCAGCTTAAACCCAACGAGGTTGCCAATATTGATGGAGTTAACCTTATATTGGGTTCTGAAAATAAGTTTAAAATAATTGATGAACTAAACACCCTACAACTAAACACCAATCCAAAAATAATAGTAAACGATAATACACACGAAGAATCGTTTACACCAAGCTATTCTTATGGCGACAGAACCCGCAGCTTTTTAAAGGTGCAGGATGGTTGCGACTATTTCTGCTCATATTGTACCATACCTAACGCTCGTGGCCGAAGCCGTAATAACACCATTAAAGCCACAGTGGCAAAAGCCGGAGAGGTTGTAAGCAAAGGTATAAAAGAGATTATTTTAACAGGGGTAAATATTGGTGATTTTGGTAAAGCTACCAACGAAGATTTCTTTGGGCTTGTTAAAGCACTTGATGAAATTACCGGACTTGAACGACTGCGAATTTCATCAATTGAACCAAACCTACTTAACGACAGTATAATAGAGTTTGTTTCAAATAGCAAAATAATAGTGCCCCATTTTCATATTCCACTTCAATGCGGAACAGATAATTTACTGCGGTTAATGCGAAGACGCTACACAATAAATCTTTACAAAAAGAGGGTTGAAAAAATAAAAACTTTAATGCCCGAGGCTTGCATTGCTGCCGATATTATTGTGGGTGTACCGGGCGAAACCGAAGACGAGTTTGACAAATCATGCAATTTTATTAAAAAAATTGATGTTTCGTATTTGCATGTTTTTACCTACTCTGAGCGTGAAAATACTATGGCTGTAAAAATGCCTAATCAAGTACCCATGCAAATTCGTAAAGAGCGAAGTAAAATTATGCACCAAATTGCCCATGAAAAACAAAAAGCATTTCATAAAAAACACTTAAAAACAATACGCAAGGTTTTGTTTGAGGCACACCAAAATAAAGGTGTAATGTTTGGTTTTACCGATAATTATATAAAAGTGGAGGTGCCGTTTAACAAACAGTTAATAAATAAAATAAAAAATGTATATTTAGAATCGTTGACGGATAAAGGAACAGTAATAGGTAGTGTTTGTTAAATTCCAAATATATAAGAGACTATACTTCTAACTTTCAACTTTTAACTTTTAACTTTTAACTTCCAACTTTCAACTTTCAACTTTCAACTTTTAACTTTTAACTTTTAACTTTCAACTTTCAACTTTCAACTTTTAACTTTCAACTTCTTTAATATTACTCACTTTATGGAACTAAACACAATAGGCAACAAAACAATTAACCTTACTAAGCAGGTTGGAAATTTTATTGTTAATGAGAGACAGAATTTTAACATTAGCGCTGTTGAAGAAAAAGGCCTCCACGATTTTGTGTCGTATGTTGACAAACAAGCTGAGCAAAAACTGGTTAATGGCTTAAAAGAGATTATTCCTAATTCGGGATTTATTGCCGAGGAAAAAACGGCAGGACATAATAACGAGGAGTATATTTGGATAATTGACCCGTTAGATGGAACTACCAATTACATTCACAATTTAAAACCATATGCCATAAGCATTGCTTTACAGCACAAATCAAAAACTATTCTTGGTGTAATTTATGAACTTGGCGCAGATGAAATATTCTATTCATGGCAAGGTACTGAAGCATTTTGCAATCAAAAGCAAATAAAAGTTACCAATGCAAAAAATATTTCACAGGGGTTAATTGCAACAGGTTTCCATATTAATGATTTTAACAGGTTACATAATCATTTACAAGTGGTTGAGCAGGTTGTTAAGAACTCACATGGCATTCGTAGGCATGGCTCAGCAGCTACCGATTTGGCATATGTGGCAGCAGGTCGTTTCGATGGCTTTTTTGAATATGGGCTAAGTGCTTGGGATGTGGCAGCAGGAGCATTTTTGGTTCAACAAGCCGGTGGCAAGGTGTCTGACTACATAGGAGAAAACAACTATTTATACGGACGTGAAATTATAGCAGGCAATTTTGATGTGTACACTGATTTATTAAAGATAATTAGGAGTTACTAATCAGTGTTAGAAAATAAATGTTAAGTTATGTAACTTGTTGATATTCTGATGAATTTGTGATGCCTGTGCTGGCAGACAGGCATCACAAAAATAACATTACTTCTTAATTTTAAAGGCTTTGCTTACACTGATTTGTTACAATTATGAAGACAATATAATTTTATTTTTTATTTTTGACAATTCATCAATAACAACTACAAAAAATGGAACAAAAAAATAATTATCATCATCCAAAAATAATTACCCGGCTTTTGTTTTTATCAACTATGCTTTTATTGGCTATGCAATTCAATGTAAAGGCTCAGGGTGTTGATGCGTACTTTTATTATTCGCCTTTTTATGCTCCCGGCTCAGGCACCTATGTTGAAACATACATTGCTTTTGCAGGCAACTCGCTATATTACAAGTATAATGCCGACAGCCTTTTGCAGGCATCGGTTGAGGTTACAATGCTATTTAAAAATGTTGACGATATTAAAGAGTACCGAAAATACAAAGTAGTTAGCCCGTTATTACCCGATACCAGCCAAAAATTTCCAAGTTTTATTGATTTACAACGAATAGCAATACCCGAAGGTGTGTATAATTTTGAATTAATTATTAAAGATAATTACGCGCCCGATTCGGTTGAAAATTTTAAAATTACGCAATTGCTTACTGTCAATATTCCTGAAAATGAAATGGCCTTTAGCGGCATTGAATTTATTGAGAGATATTCAGAGTCGGATAAAGAGAATATTTTTGTAAAAAACGGATATGAATGTATTCCGTATGTTTCTGATTTTTTTCCTGAACAGATAAACAGCTTGAGGTTTTATGCCGAATTGTATAATGCCGCAAACGAAATGGGAGCTTTTGAAGATTTCTTATTTTTATTTCATATTGAAAACACAAATACATCAAAGCCCATTAAAGAGTTAAGCTCATTTCAAAAACAGACCGCGCGCAAGGTAAATGTAGTATTTAAAGACATTAACATTAAAAAATTGCCAACCGGAAATTACTATTTGGTAATTGAGGTTCGCAACCGCAAAAATGAAATGCTTTTATCAACCAAAAAGTTTTTTCAACGAGTTAATGATATTACACAAACTAATAAGGTTGACATAACAGACATTACTGTTGAAAACACATTTGTAACACAATTTACAAGTCGCGATACTTTGGCAATTTATTTAAGTGCACTTCGTCCTATTTGCGATATGAGTGAAGATAGGTTTATTGACAACCAATTACAATCGGCCAATATTAAGTTAATGCAACAGTTTTTTTACAATTTTTGGAATAAGCGCAACGAAAATAATCCAGAGGTGGCATGGCAAGAGTACAGAAATAACTTGAATATTGTTGAAGAACGGTATAGCACACACCAAGCACATGGTTATTCAACTGCACGCGGACGGATTTATTTGCAGTATGGTGCTCCTAATTCGGTTATTTCGCAAAAAAATGAACAATCGGCATACCCATATGAAATTTGGCACTACTATAAAATTGCAGACCAAACCGATAAAAAATTCATATTTTTTAACAAAAACCTAATGCATAACGATTACGAATTATTGCACTCAACAATGATAGGAGAACTGCAAAATGCCGACTGGGAGCGTGAACTTTATGCACGTAACGGATATTGGATAGAAAATAAAATGGGTATAGAGAAAAGTAAGGCAAAAGAATATTTTGAAGGAAATTAATAAAAATGACAAAAATACAGCACTTTCAATACTACATTATACTTGCCTTATTTAGAGTATTAACCCTTTTGCCTTTAAAACTATTGTTCCTAATCTCAGAGATTATTACTTTTTTTGTTTACCATTTAATAGGTTACCGTAAAAAAGTAGTTCTTAATAACCTTCAAAAATCATTTCCTGATAAAGATAAAAAAGAGTTAAAGCATATTGCCAGAAAATACTACCGCCACTTATCGGTAATGATTGTTGAAAATATTTTTTTACGATTTGTTACAAAAAATAACTTTAACCATAGAATTAAATTAGAGAACCGTGAGGTTTTTGACAACCTACATAAACAAGGCAAAAATGCCATTGTAATGATGGGGCATTTGGGAAACTGGGAATTTGCAAGTGGATTAACACGTATTTTACCTTATAGTGGAGTTGCTGTATATAAACAGTTAAGTAGCCCTGCGTTTGATAAAATTTATTTTGATATTAGAAAAAGGCTGGGTGTGCAGCCCATTGAAATGAAAAATATTTTACGCAGAGTAGTAGAATTAAATAAAAAAACTGAACCCCATTTATTATTTATGGTTGCCGACCAAGCTCCTGCCAACAATGACAACAACCATTGGATAACTTTTTTAAATCAGGAAACTGATGTGTTTCTCGGGTCAGAAAAAATAGCTAAAAAGTTTGATATGCCGGTAATTTATATTGAGATAATTCGCCATAAAAAAGGTATTTACCGTATTACACCACAAATTATTACCCTAACCCCCAAGCAAACTGCACCATTTGAAATTACCGAAAAATACTTTAAACTACTTGAAAACTCAATTATAAAAAGTCCTAGATATTGGCTATGGTCGCATAAACGCTGGAAACACAAAAGAATTATTTGATTGTTTTTTAATTGTTTCCTATTTTAAGAATCAATTAATAGTAGTAAAATAAGTAAAAACATTAAATTTGAGTCAAAAATATACCAATACACAAATATGGTAAAAGTAGCTGTAGTAGTTTTAAACTGGAACGGAAAACACTTTTTAGAGAAATTTCTGCCATCGGTTGTAAACAATTCATTGCAAGGTTGGGCTGATATATGGGTTGCCGATAATGGCTCAACCGATGACAGTATAAATTATATTGAAACTACTTTTGCTAATATTAAATTAATAAAGTTTGATAAGAATTACGGTTTTACCGGTGGTTATAATAAAGCACTGGCTCAAATAAAAGCCGAGTTTTATGTTTTGCTAAATTCCGATGTTGAAGTAACCAACAACTGGCTGCTGCCTATAATATCATATATGGAGCAGCATAAAAATGTTGGAGCAGCAATGCCCAAGCTACTATCGTATAGCAGTAAAAATGAATTTGAATACGCCGGAGCTGCCGGAGGTTTTATTGACAAACTCGGATTCCCGTTTTGCAGAGGGCGGATATTAAATGCAACCGAAAACGACAACGGACAGTATAATGAGATTAGTGAGGTTTTTTGGGCAACAGGAGCCTGTATGTTCGTTCGATCATCGGTATTTCATGATTTAGGCGGTTTAGATAACGATTTTTTTGCCCATATGGAGGAGATTGACCTTTGTTGGAGAATGAAAAACCGTGGATACAAAATTATGTATATACCCAATTCCGTAGTATATCATGTAGGCGGAGGCACACTACCAAACAATAACCCGCGAAAGCTTTTTTTGAATTATCGAAATAATCTATATCTTTTATACAAAAACCTGCCATCAGGAAGTTTTAGGGGCATAATGTTATTTAGAATGATACTTGATGGGGCATCGGCAATAATGTACCTTTTACAAGGAAAGCTCTCGTTTTTTTGGGCTGTTCCTAAAGCACATTTTGCTTTTTATACCACATTGAGGAATTTCAAAGCAAAAAGACTTCAAAACAACAAAATGCGAACAGTAACGCACCAAAGTGAAATTTTTCAGCGTAGTATTATCTACTCGTTTTTTGTACGAAAAGTGCGTAAATTCTCTGAATTAAGCTCTAAGGGCTGGAAATAAATAGTAACAATAATTTCACATTCCCATCTTTTCTATCTGATTTTAATCAGCAAATAATCTGTTGTAAAATCATTATTATTTAATGCTTAGAATATTAACTTTGACTCTGTTAAATAATAACAATAGTTAATAATTCTAAAAATATTTTATTATGTTTAATAAATTAATAGCGGCCATGTTGCCATTTATGCCAAAAAAATTAGTTTGGATATTCTCAAAAAGGTATATAGCAGGTGAAACAATTGAAGGTGCAATAAAAGCATCAAAAAACTTTAATGAAAAAGGTATTATAGTAACCCTTGATATTTTAGGTGAGTTTATTGAAACCCTTGACGAAGCCAAAAAGAATAGAGACGATTACATTGAGTTAATTGATAGGGCTCAAAAAGAAAATATAGAAGGCAATTATTCGGTAAAGCCTACAATGTTTGGGTTGTTGCTCGATACTGAAGTGTGCTACCAATATATTCGTGATATTGTTGTTAAAGCAGCTTCATACAATAATTTTATCCGTGTTGATATGGAAGATTCACCATGTACAACAATTACAATTGATTTATACAGAAAACTTAAAGCTGAATTTTCAAAAAACTGTGGTTTGGTAGTACAATCGTACATGAGGCGCACTCTTGATGATTTAAAAGACTTAATGGATATACATACTAAAGAAATTCCTTTAAACTACCGTTTATGCAAAGGTATTTATGTTGAACCTGTTGAAGTTGCATACAAAAAATATGAAGAGGTAAACCAGCATTTTCTTGAAGATTTAGAGTTTATGTTTAAAAATGGAGTATATGCAGCTATTGCAACCCATGATATACCTTTAGTAGAGGGCGCATATAAGCTGATTGAGAAATACAATGTACCTAAAGATATGTATGAATTCCAAATGCTTTATGGTGTTACCCCCGAATTACGCAAGTCAATTATTGATGGTGGGCATAAAATGCGCATTTATGTACCGTTTGGTGAACAATGGTTTGGATATTCAACACGCCGCTTAAAAGAAAACCCAAAAATGGCATGGCTCATTATTAAGGCCTTGTTTGTTAGAGGATAAGTAATTTTATTGAAGATTACTGCTTATTTAAACCCATTTCTCTTTTTGAGGGGTGGGTTTTTTATTGGAGCTAATGTTTAAGTAGTGTCCGCAAGAAAACTCTGTCTTTGACCTGTCTGCCAAGACATGCCAGGCAGGTAAGAAAGCGTCAACCCGCCGCGGCGGATGACTGAAATCAAAACAAGAGTCCACCTAGGCAGACTGATGCTTTTTGCTAAAATTCATGCATAATACAGGCTAATATCACTAAAATACCTTGCATTTATCCATTAACAAAACTCCATATCATTTAAAATTCAATATGTTATTCTTAAGTGCTTATTAATGTATTGTATTTTTTCTTGAGGAATATCAATTTCAGCTGCTATTTTAGGCCATTGATTTACCGCTGATACAACTTCTTCTAAAATTGCATTAGCTTTTTTAATTCCAAATTTTTTAGCAAAGCCTAATAAATCGTCTTTTGTGAAATTATCATACTTGCCATTAATTGAGGATTGGTGTACATTAGTCCATGTTCCACCTTGACTATATGAAAAACAAATGTCATATGCCGGAGATATTTGCCATTTCCCATCCTTATCCATTAAAAATGAGAAGTTTTTTACATGATCATCATGATTTCTTGCAACCACATTGAACAACATGCGTCTATATTGCTGTTCATATTGTTTGTATGAAAGTTGAAGTCTTTTCATAACCCTGAATAGGGTTTCGTAATTGCTGGCTTTTTGAATTCTGTAATCTATACCTGCTAAAGCACTAAATGTTTGCATATGAATTTTTTCACCATTATCTGTGCGGTCAAATCGTTTTGTTAAAAAGTGAAATCTATTATTTTCTTCATACAAAGTACTTTCTGATATTTCAATCCCTGCCTGCTTTGCTAATTTGTAATAAGCAAATTCTATTTTACCAATACCTTCACTTTCTCCTAAATTTTGTTCATTTACACCGTCTATTTTCAGTAGCCAATACGAAAAGCCTTTTGGTTGTATTATATCGCCGGGTCTTATTTCTTTAATCTTTTGGCTTTGATCTATTTTAATGGCAATTAAAGCCTTAGCCCTTGCCCCTCCAACAGATGAGCCTATTCTCAATATTTCAGTAAGACTATCTTTGTCTAAATTAGAAAAAGAACTTGCTTGCTTGCTTGTCAAAACGCTTTTTGCAACGTCATATATTTCACTAACATTAATTATGTTATTATCATCTTCTCTGTGGTTAGCCGGTATATACTCCAATGCTCCCATTCCTCTTTTGCCTACATAAGTTAATCTATCAACCGGATTGATGTCATCAATAGATAATTCTCTTTGTTTTAGCCATTCTTTCATCATAACGTTGCCAAAATCATCAGGCATTGAATCAGATAACAAATAAGGCAAGTTGTGAAAGTTAATATGAGCTCGGTTTGTTTCAAATATCCTTTCTTCTGTTGGCATTATAATCGGAGACGGTTCTATTACTTTAACCTTTTTGCTATTATATTGAAAAGTAGAACTTTTCTTATCAGCATTCCATTCTGCCGTTCCCAATAATTGACCATGCAACATAACTTCTACTATCATGGCTATTTATTTTTTTTAGATGCACGTTTTCTTTCTGATTTTAATTTTGCTTTTTCAAATTTTAATTTAAGTTCCAGATTTTCTCCTATCCTAAATACTGATTCAAAATCTTTTATTCGGTTTAATCTCATTAAAATCCTTATTAAACTTTCAACTGTAGTAGATTTCCCTTGCTCTATCAGGCTAATTGTTGAAACGCTTAATCCAACATCTTCACTTATTTCTTTTTGAGTAAGATTGTGTTGAAGCCGTATTTTTTTAAGTCTTTTGCCAATTTCGTTTAATATCTCCTGCTCTGTGAAAAATAACCAATTATCCATTTTGTTAAATTTAAATACTAAAATATAAGTAGTTAGATAACTAAAATCATTATAACTCTTAATATACTATAAGTTAATACAAAGATACTAAAATATTTAACTATTAATATATTAATAGTTAAATATCAATAGTACATATAATTGTTAATATTTCAATAGTTAAGCATGTTTTACGGTTCTTTTTTTGTCTAATCCTAAAATTAGCAAGTCATCAGATTACTTACTTATTTGTTCGGCAAACAGGTTGATTAATAGCAAGATAGCCTTGTGTTTGTGTAACTTTCTTAAAATAGTAATCCGATGATTATCAGTAAGTTAACAAGTTTGTACGGAAATATGGCTAACCCCAATTATTCATAAAAATAATTGCTATATCCAACATCGTAAGTCTCACAACCTTGGGTTTATAGAAAGAAATTAGGTACAGGCGGGCTATGTTGGTCTGCCATCTTTGTTATTCAGGTGAGGATTAACCCCGATTCATGAATGTAATTGGGGTTAAAGAGTGGGTATTTTATTAGTAACAATTATCTCATCTAATCCTCTTTTAGGAACATGATGTACACCATCGTTGCTGCGCCAATATTTGAAATCGTCATTTTTTATATTTTCAATTATTACATCTTCAGCAGGCTCGCCAAGTGCAATTACCAGCAAAATATCAAGGTGTTTTGGCAATTGGAGTATTATATTCAATTTAGGCTTATCTATTGCAGCAATAATACACCCACCCAAGTTTTGTTCAACCGCTCCAAGTAAAATACTTTGGGCAGCAATTCCCTCATCGCAATAATGATTAGCTGAAATATGGGTATCGTTTAATATAACAATATATGCTGCCGGTTTTTCGCCATCGGCAGGGCCATTCCAATTTTTCAAATAGCCGGCCCATGCAAGGCAATCAAATATTTTAGAGTTTAATTCCGGTTTGTTTGAAAGCACATATTTTAGCGACTGCTGGTTGCGAGCCGAAGCCGAAAGGCGTGCCAAATCAACCAACTTTTTCAAGGTTTCAGTTGTAACATGCCTTTGTTGATTAAAACGCCTGTAACTCCTGTTTTTTTTAATTAACGACTTAATATCCATTAGTTTAAAATATACTTTAATTCACAATAAATCTTATTCAATAACTCATTCCGCCCGTTTTATTTTCCAGATGTTATTATTTTGCTTGTTGCTCTTGGATATATTTTCTCAAATCTACTTTTTGTTTGTATAGCTCTTTAGTAATATAATCAAGTATTGCCTTCATCTCTTCGGGTTTTTTAAACCCTGGCAATGCCCCCAATAAATCGTTATTTTTATTTAAAAACACAATATTAGGATACGAAAGCTTACTATTTAGCAACGCAATAGCCAATTGGTGTGGAGGCCTTTTACCTTGACCTGTATTTACAAAAATTTGCTCTTTAAATTTAATTGTATCTTTTGTTTCGGCATCAAATTTTACCGCATAATACTGCTCGTTTAATATTTTTGAAATCTCGGGTATGCTAAATGTCTGCTTATCCATTACCTTACACCAACCGCACCAGTCGGTATAAACATCAATCATAATATTTCTTGGTGCTTTAGAATTCAATTCAATAGCCTCCTCAAAACTGTACCATTTTACATTTTGTGCACTAATACTTGTTGTTAATAAAATAGTTACTGATGCGGCAATAACTTTAAATAATTTTATTTTTAGCATACTGTTTTTTTTATAAAGAAAAGATAAAAATATTAACCTGCAAAATGCATAGTGCCAGCAAGAAAATTCCTTATTTTTGAATGTCTTTAGCAAAAAGCGTCAAAGACAAGGACAAAGGCAGGCAGGAATTTATAAATTAATCAGGTCAATTATTGAAACTTAATCTCTACCCTTCGGTTTATTTTTCTGCCCAACAAGGTATTGTTACTTTCAATAGGCCTATCTTTCCCAAAATATTTTATAACTATACGGTTTGTTAGAATACCTTGGTTTACCATATATTTTTTAACAGACTCTGCCCGCAATTTTGATAACTGCAAATTATTTTCTGTATCGCCAATATTATCAGTATGACCATGTATTTCAACATTTAGTTTGGGTTGTTTGTTCATAAAGACCACAATGCGCATTAATTCAGTTTTCGACTGCTCAAGCAATTCTGCCTTTGCAAATTCAAAAAATATATTGTTAAGACGCACAATTGAACCATTTACTATAGGTGTTAGCAAAATTTCTGTCCATATTGTATCGGTAGTTTGAGGTTGTGTCAAATCAATATTCTCGCTTGACGAGAAAAAGCCATTTAAATGCGCTGTAATGCTATAGTTTAAATCGGCATTTGCTTTAAATGTAAAATGCCCCATTGCGTTTGTAGGCAGGTTATGTATGGTTTTACCCGAATTTAGCTCTGTAAGTTTTATTATTGATGGCAAATTTTCTTGTGTAATGGCATTTATCGTTTTTCCGGCAATTATTACCTGCCGTTTTGCATTGCCAATTCCAAAAAGCTCGGTAGTATTTACCCTTTTGCTCGATTCAAGATTTACATAAAGAATTGTATTTTGCCTGCCACGGTTATGTGGTTTAAAAGCAGCTTTAGCCCAAAGCGTATCGTGTGCGTTTAATAAAGCCGGTAATTCTTGTGTTGTTGATATTGTAAAACCACTCCCATTTTTTTGCGATAAATCAAAGTCCTTTACCAAAAGAGGCTCTGTTCCTGTATTGATAATAACAGGAATAAGCGTGTCGGTTTTGGTATTAATAGGTATTAATTTAAAATTTACCAATGGTGTGGGCAGGCTAAAACTACTGTTTATACCAATACCACTTATTAAACATTTATACTTTTTATTGGCAGATACTACCACTAATACTCCCTCGAATTTTTTGGTAGTATGTGGGTTAAACCTTATCTCAACCGACTGCTTTTCAAAAGGTTTCAATGTAAATGAACCAGCCGACGAAACCAACGCAAAACTAAAGGTATTGTCATTAATATAAACCGAGTCAATAATTAAAGGATATTTTGTTGGGTTTGTTAAAATATTTTTAAAAATACTCTCGTTTGCTATATTTATATGCTGTTTATTGAATAATATTTTTTGTACTACTTCGGGTTCGGGTACTATTATTTTAAAGTAGGGTGTTGTATCGGCATCAAAGTGTTTTTCTATTTTCCAAATCGAAACAACTTGTGGCGTAGTAATCAGCAGCGACTTTTCGTTTGGAGCAATATCTATCATTTTTATAAGTCCGGGCTCTGCAAATACCGATAGTTCTGTTTGTTGTATTTTATAATTTATAATACTGAGCGTATCATTTTGCAACAACACCAATTTATCAGATTTTGGAAAAAACTGAATTTTCTGTAAAGATTTAACCTGCCTAATCAAAACATTTTTATGTAATGTAAGTGATGCAATAATTAAGGAATCGTTATTAATATAGGCTATATAATTACCGTTTTTTGAAAGTGCAAAATCACAGTTAGCAGGAATATCAAATAGCCGCCTGCCTGTTTTAATATCATTAATATAAGCATTAATACTATCGGTTGTAATAATATGTAAACCCGATTCGGTATATTGAGAAAACCGTTCATTGGCAAATTTTTTAATAATATTTTTTGAGTTTAAATTATACAGTATTGCAGAATTGGTATTTACAACAACACAAATATCCTCTGTACTATGCAAAACTGCCTTTTCAAAATTCTTATCCAGTTTAATTGAAAACCATTTTTTTAGCGGTCTTTGTTTAATAATATTTATCAGACTTTTTTTGCGTGCAATTACATAGTTCCCTTTCGGCGACGCTGCTCCGGCAGTATAACTGCCATTTGGCAGGTTTTTAGTAATTTGGGTTAAGCTATTGTAATTAATTAACGATGCATAAAGCTCTTTACCATTAACATGCGTAAACGATGATTGTGTTTTGGTTTTGCCTGTGGGTATGCCAATCATAAAAAGTCCGTTGCGGTTTGTAAACACCTCAAATAAACTGTCGGTTATATTTACAACCCTGTTATAACCCGGAAAAAAAGCAATATTACCCCATACCTTGTTTTCAAAGCTGTGCTTAACAAAGCCGCTTTGCGCATCCCAATTTTTCATAACCCCACCGGTCGATAAGGTCAAAATTTCAGAACCCTTCGTATTGTAATAAGCCGATTTAAACTCGGAGCCGTCAATTAATACCACATTGCTACTAATTAAATTTGAAAAGGTAATATTGTTTGTAACCTGCCCTTGTATCCTTATTTTGCTATTAATTACAGGCGCTTTCCAGTTTTTGTGGTATTGTGTTCCAATACCAAACGGTATCCAATTTTTATAACCGTTAACCTGATATAAAAATTCCACAGGAGTCTGTTTATCAATGCCTTCCCATTTTATGAGGATATTGGCTCCCCTCACAAAAACATCTTCTGATAAAGGCTCTGTTATTGTTAGTTTTTTTACCCCTCTCGTTGATGCACCAATAATTACATCGGGGCAACCCGGGTTGGTTATAGTATATTCGTTTATTGCAAAAATAGTATCGCTGGGTATAAATGTAAACTTAACGGGTTTCCATTCGTTGGGTTTTGCCGTTACCGGAAATGTTTTTTGCTTACATCCAAAAAGCCTGTTGTTTGAGCTGTTTATTGATGCAATATTAAGCTCAATGTTTTTACCTCTTATAAAAACAGGTTTAAATTGTATTTTATTAGGGCTGCCTGTACTAAAATTCAGCATTGATACTGTTGCTTCAATTTTCCCAACTAATGCATTGGGAATTTGATACTTTATATCAAATTCCTGATTGCCCAATTTAATAATTGTGTGTTTTTTTGCACTACAACTATTTGCACTTTTCCACTTTAATTTACCATACGTATTTATCTGCACCTCACTATATATCCTATCAAAAGCTGTCTTTATTTCATATTCGCTAAATAAATCGCTGTAATAACTTCCTCCGGTCTCTTTAGTTACATATTTAAGTTCATCGCCAATTGGCAGCCCAATGGTTAAGCAACTGATTATTGTTGAGTCGTATTTAGCCCTATTTGCTACCTGATACTTTTTTACTTTGCTCAATCCATCGGTTATAAATATTATAACCCTTCGGTTTTTTCCCATACCGGCAATATCTAATGCGCCCGAAAAGGGGGTTAAAAAAGCCTTGTCAAAATTGGTTCCGCCAACAGGGTTTAACCTGTCAATGCAATTATTTAAGGTAATTATATTGTGTGTAAAATCACAGTTTAAAATCACATTATCGTTAAACGTAGCTATGGATACTTCCGATATTTCAAGCGGGAGCTTTTGAATAAACTCTTTTACGGTTTTTTTCAATAAATCAAACCTAAGTCCAATCATTGATGCCGAAATATCAAGCACTAAAACTATTGAAGTGGGTACTATTGATGATTTTGGAGCAGTAAATTCAATAGGTTTTACAGGTTTATTGTTTTCGGTGATACTAACCATTTGCAGGTTAAGTGTTTTTAATGAAAAATCAGCATCGTAAACCAAAATATTGGCTTCAACAATAGGAAAATTTGTGGCATCAACATCAGCTATCTGAAATGTTTGCCCAAAGGTTTTAACAGTTAACAGTAATAACAAGATTAGTATTTGTAATAAGTGATTTTTCAAAGAAGTCTGGTTTTGTTAAATCGTGCTTGCACTAAATAATTGTATTGTAAAGAAAGGTATTTTTTAGGAGACTCTAAATTATGGTGGCTACGATTGCGTAACTCGTTGCCCCCTGCACGATTGCATCGTATGATTTTAGGTTTTAGCTTTGGTTATAATTAAATTTTTAATTAGCTTTTTGTTATTATTTAAGGAACGCAAT
>CBDUWQ010000050.1:0-21060 GCA_965370965.1 uncultured Bacteroidales bacterium | reverse complement strand
TTTTAAATCAAATGAAAAAAAGAATAATTTATGTGCTTATTTGCACAGTTATTGTAGGGGGGGGGTATCCTAAACTCTTGCAGTAAACAAAACCACACACAAATTGAGCCATCAAGTAGAGTTGAGAAAAATCTTACTGGAATACAGATGGCAGAACAAATTGAGCATTTCCGTTCAAATATTCTAAGTAATAAAAAAGGTGGAGAAACTATGTATTTTGGTGAGGCTTTGTTTTTATTGGAAGCTTCATTTAATTATTTTCATGGTTTTATTTCTGAAGATTTTATTTTTACAAAAACGGATTCTTTATATATTACTATTGATTATAATTTGACAACGGTTTTGAGTCTTGAAAAAATTGAAAAGATTTATAAAGAAATAAATAATACACTATATTATAATTTTGAAAGTTTTGAAGCAGAAAATAAGCAATGTGTATTATTTGATTTTGAATTAGAAGCTACATCTAATGGTAATCAATTAGTATTAATTCAAACTATGGGTTCAATTAACACCCTCAAGTCAGCAAAATCCGGGATTAATCCATTTCATAGTGATGATTATTGGCACGTTGGTTTAAGTTCAGGAGCTGTAGATTACGGTGATATCAGACCTGGCAAATGCGGTGCTTATGAGGGGCAGTTAATAGGGCATGATCACACCACCCGTTTGATGAAGTCAGTCAAAGCTTTTTATTATTCACATAAAGCAGAATCACAAAAATCTGCAAATATGATTTATAATGTATATTACACCAATGTTATAACAACATGGCTTAGATATACTAACAATTTATATGAAGGAAGTGATGAGTATTGCATTCCACCCGCAGAGATGAATCAATACCATCATACACTTTGTGAAAAAATTGAGGCTGTTGAGGGCTGGTATTCCGGTGAAAAAAGTTTTTACAGGGATTTGTGATATTGAAAACAGAAATTATACAGGCAGTTTAAAATCAACCAATACTTACTTAGTTACAACTTTAAAAACTGCATGTTTTGGAGTAAAGCAATTGAGACCTATTGAACCGGGTGAATTGATACCTTGTAATTATTTCTACTTTACGAAGTTATAAATAGCTCTGAAAAGCCTGTTCTGAACTTGATTTGGGAAGCGTAATCACTAACATAGGGCAGCCCTATGCTATTAATGTGAACAAGTTGCCAGCCCTGAAAGGGCGCTATCGCCCTTTCAGGGATAGTGTTATTATTATACTAATTACTGTGCTAATTATTTCAGCCTTTCAGGCTGATTTATAGATTCTTTTAACCTCGTAAAGTAGAATTATAAAGCAAAACACCCAATATAAACCATTTCTATTTTCCTTTTTCTTTGTTGAAGATTATTTTACCTGTATTATGCATTTTTGGCGAAAATGAGATAAAATAATTTTTCACAAAAAAATCTCAAACTACTGACATGTAGTAACATGTAAATATTTTATTCGCTTTTATGCATAATACAGGTTTAATAAACATTACCGGGTAGGTAGTTTATTTATACAATAAGATGTTGTAACGCTTTTTGAAAAATACTAATCAACAATTATCTTTCTTGAATAAATGTTGCCACTATTTATTACCTGCAAAATATAATACCCTTTGGTAATATTTTTATTAAGCGATATATGGTGTTTTTTACTTGCTTTGTTTATGGTTTTTTTATAAATAATTCTACCGCTAATATCAAGTAGTTTTACTGTTGTTGCCCCCATTTGGCTTTTATTTAAAAGTAAAGTAAACTCCCCATTGTTTGGGTTGGGGTATAGGGTAAAAAAAGAATTTTGGTTAATACTCTTTTCACTTTTTATTGAAACACCTCCGTTATTTTGGGTAAACCGTTTATAAAATTGCTGATAATATATATTTGCAATTGTGGCATTATGAATTATCAAAGTATTTTCGTCGTTTTTATTATTTGCAGCATTACTCCAGTTGTGCGAGCCTGTTAAAACCAATGGGTCTGAATCGGGGTTGCTCTGGTCAACAATCATTAATTTATGATGCATAATACCATCTACTTCATCGTCAAAAACAAAATAATTGCCAAGTTCGGTTGTTAAACGCTGGTTTACAAACGATGAGTTACCACCCTCTGCATTAGTTATAACTCCTGTTGCTGCACCTCCTTGGTGGGCAGCCTCAATGGCATATGCAATATCAGAGCGTGTAATAAGCATGGTTTCAACACTTAAATCGGTATCGGCCGAATAAATGGCATCAAGTAAATACTTATTGGTTTGGTCTGATGGGCTAAAATAGAGTTCAACATTATTACCGTTAATAATAAAATTATGAGGGGTGTTATTTTTTTTATTGGCACCAAATTTTGCCAAGTCGGGGTTTGGTGTCAGTGTATTTGAACCCCACATCTCTTCAAATTCAAGTTTATAGGCAGTGGCAAGGCTTTTATCCTGAATTATTATCACATTATTTGCATCTTGAGTAATATTGCCCAATGTAAGGTTGGTTGAGCCTGTCCAAACTAAAGGCTTGTTTACATTTGCAAAATCGGCATCAAAAATTATAAATTTATTGTGCATTATACCATATTCGCTACTTGTGGGACTTGCATTTGTATTTATTTCATCATTTAATTCATCAAGTCCGATACACGCAGTACCTCCATCATGCACAATTCTTATATTAACACCACGGTCAAAAGCATTGTTTAGGGCTGTGCTTATGTTGTTAATGCCGTAATTATTTATGTTATAAATAGCCATATCAATTGTTGATTCGGCTCTGTTAATATATTGTATCAGTGTGTCGTCAACAGCAAGGGGCAGGGTAATTGCATCAACTCCGGTTGATACCGAATTATCGACAGCAGTATTAAAATAGACTTTTATATTGCCTGTTGACACCGACTCGGTTATAAATACACTTGTTGACGAATAGGCGGTATCGGTGCCGTCGGTAACCATGGCTTTGGCATAAATAAGTTCCGACGGGTCTAAAGTAGTAATCGAAACCTGATGGTATGTTGTGTTGTTGCTTGCAAAAATAGTTCCTAATTCCAAATTTTCAGTATTACCATACAATAAATATGAGTCAACTTCAACGTTTGTTGTCCACGAAAGTTGAAGTTTATTAATGGTAATTAATTCTGTTATAATTGGCGATGTGAGATAAATAGAGGTATTGTTCTGAATATCGTTCATATCGCGTATAATTAGTTGGTATCCTGTATTGGGGTCGTCGTATGAGTATTGTGAACATATTCCGGTAACTTTTACCAAACCCGAAGGTATTATATTGCCTATAAGCGGACTACCGGTTTTAACATAAACAGTTGTGGTTTGCTCGCCGTAACTTAAAGTGTATGAGGTGTTACCGGCAAATGTAGTACCGGCATTGTTAAATTCAACATCTTTCATTAAAACCAATTCGGCTTCATTATCTTCGCTTAGTTGGTTAGGGGTAATAAGTTGTGGTTCGGGCAAACTGTTGTTTGATGAATGGATAGTAAAACTGCTTACGGGGTCA
The DNA here is from genome assembly GCA_965370965.1 of uncultured Bacteroidales bacterium. Lineage (GTDB taxonomy): Bacteria > Bacteroidota > Bacteroidia > Bacteroidales > SZUA-534 > GH45. The sequence goes on along the minus strand of CBDUWQ010000050.1, from coordinate 17,569 downwards.
ATCTCAAGTAAATTATTATAGTTTTTTAAGGTTCCTGTTATGGTTATGCTATCGCCGCGTTTTACATTGCTAATAGTTGAGCTATAAGCTGCTATACCCGCTGTAGTGTCTTGCATATACCTAATTGTGCCCAGTTCGCTGCCGTTTGTTACAATTCCGGTTACCGTAACTGTTGATCCAATTGACTGTTCTCTATCTTCATTAATACTGTTTTGGGCTTTTAGCTGACCAAATATTGATAGGCTTAAGCAAATAATTATTAGTTTTTTCATACTTTAAAATTTATTACAATAATTACGCAGATAAGCGCAGACTATTCTTTTACAATACTTCTGTATTTTTGTTTTGAGATACTCAAATAAAAACTTATTTCAATCTTCTATTAATAAACTGATTACAACCTGTCTCTTGAACTTGATTAAAAATGCCATCCTTAATGATATATCAATTTATTCTTATAAGTAATTAATTGTAGACCTCTATTTTTGTTTATCAATTTATTTAAAAAAACCATTGTAGTGAGAAGTTATACCGGCGGCCAAGTCCCATAAATACAGATGCCGACCGTGCATCGTTTGTATTAAACGGTTGACCATTAAATTGGTCGTTATTTTGAGCTGTTGCAACATATTTTTTGTTAAGTGCATTTAAAATATTTGCCCTTAGCTGAAATATATTTTTAAATACCGTAAACTTATAACCGGCATGCAAATCAAAAAGCATATACTTTGGTATTTGCCAAGAATCTTCAGGGGTATTATCGGTTAATGTAAAAGGATCAAATTCAGCATAGTAGCGGTCAAAATAAGTGCCTCTTACTTTAAAATATAAATCTTTAATTGGTTCGTACCGTATTTCGCCCGAAAACTGTGTTTGGGCAGAATTACCAACATGAACACCTTTTGCGTTAAAATATTTTTGTCCAACCAGTATATTATTATCATTATAAAAATACACAGTATCGTCGCTTGTCCATTTCCAGTCGCCTATTGATGCAAGTCCCTGAAAAGTAATTTGCCGAGTAATTCTATAAACAAAGTCCAGTTCAATGCCCTTATGAAGAGCATTCATTCCTTTAATATTTGCAGTGTATTCAATATCAGGGTCAACAGGATCCTTATATTTTGCTGCTTTTTCAGAAGGTTTGTTATCCCATACTGTATAATATGAATTTATATTTGCGCTAAAAAACGGGCTTTTATAACCAAGTCCTATTTCGGCGGCTAAAATATTTTCATTTATTATATCATCCCATTTGGTATTTGAATAGTCGTAAACATTTTTAAATCGGGGGGCTTTATTCAAATATCCAAGGTTTCCAAAAATATTTAGTGTTTCAGTTAAGAGGTAATTTGCCCCTGTTTTTACCGTATAACCCGGAAAATAGCTCCAACCTGTCTCTTTTTGCAATACCGATTTTTTAATTCCATAAAAATAGTCAATACGGTTATACCCTGTTATTGATGATGTAACATTTAAAAAGGTGTTGAATTTTCCTAAATCAAGTTCTCCCAATAAAAAAATTCCTCCCCAATTAACTAAACCATCATTATGAAAATTATTTATATCGCCCTCTTTAAGCCTATAATTTTGTAACGGATAATCAATTGTCCAATCAACATTATCAGCATTATAGTAATCGGGTTGTGTGTAATCAGCTCCAAGCAAGCTATAAACTTCCTCATAATGAGAACCTTTGTAGCTTCGCAAATCAAGTCCTCCTGAAAAGTTTAGCAACGAGTTAAACTTATAATTTGTTGTTGATACTAAGCCATACCACATATGCTCATTCCGTAGATTTCGCATATAATTTGTGGCTATTTTTTCAGTTGGATGATAAATTAGATTTGGTTCACCAAAAGCATTTCTATCATAAATTGATTGAAAATTCATGTGTGCATCATCTCCTACCGAAGGTGTTTTTTTTGCTCTTATACCACCCCCTCTGCCAATAGACATATACAGAATATTTGAAATAAATAGTTTGTCATTCACATTCCATGAGTCTTTTAAGGTAAATTGAGGCTTATGGTATTTATTAACTCTTTCGTTAAATGGTTCGCTTTTGGCATTTGGGTTGTCTCTTGTTTCAGCCAAGTAGCCCCAATGTTGATTGTATTTAATACCTTGATTAAAGGGGGGTGCATATGCAATAGAATCAATATCAGACTGTGTTACACCAATGTTTTTAGCATACTCTGTATCATATGCCGCAATTGGCAGTTTATAAGAGCGTTGCCCGTGCGATTGTGGAGCACCAAAAGCTGAAAAAGAGAGCAAATGATTTTTAATTTTTTTATCAACCTTAAAATAGTAGAAAAAACCTTTAGTCCATGTTTGGTCAACCCAACCATTGCCCTGTTTATATGAGCCTGCAACAGAAAAGCTCCAGTCGTTTTTTAGTTTGCCTGTATTATAACCCACAGTAGTTCTCGTATAGCCGGCACTTCCAACCTCTTGCTTTAGGCTACCTCCTTTTTTATTTTCGTAACCTTTGGTTATTATGTTAATTGTACCACCAACCGATGGCAGAGCTAGTTTTGAAGCACCTAATCCGCGTTGAACTTGTATTGAGCGTGTAACCAAATCGAGGCCAAACCAGTTTGACCAATAAACATGCCCATTTTCCATATCGTTTACCGGTACTCCGTCTAACAAAACACCTACATTCCTTGAGCTAAAACCACGTATGGTTACTTGTGCATCACCATCGCCTCCTCCTTCTTGCGTAGCATAAACCCCTGGAGTAGAGTTTAATATCATTGGTATATCTTGCGATGCTAAATTCTCTTGTAGTTGCTTGGGTTCAATATTTGTAAATGCAACGGGTGTTTTTCGGGCAATGGCCACATCTGCAACTATCCTAATTTCGTCTAAAACAACTGATTCAAGTGCAAAATAATATGTGGCATCTGAGTTTACTGTAATTTTTTTAGTAAGCTTATTGTATCCAACATACGATACCATTATATTATATTGTCCTTTTTCTAATTTAAACGAATAATTCCCATTAAAATCAGTAACAACACCAATCCCTTCTTTAAACAAAATATTTACACCTATTAATGTTTCACCTGTTGATGCATCGGTAACTTGCCCTTTTATGGTATATTGTTGTGCAAACGCACTAACAATGCTAATTAAAATAAAGACAGATAGGAGTAATATTTTTCTCATATAGTCATAGGTTAAAAACCCTCAATACCGTAAAGTATTGAGAGTTTGACATATTTGAAAGTTGCTTTTATTTTAAGAATACTTTTTGAGTAACAACAGAATTATCATTCATGGTAACAGAAACAAGATAAATGCCCTTTTGTAAGTCGGGTATATTAATACTTATGTTTCTTTTTAAACCACATATATTGGAATATACCTCTTGCCCTATTAAGTTGCTAATTATTACTTTTTGTACAGGTTTATTTGTATTTATTTTAAAAGCATTGTTAACCGTGGGGTTTGGAAATAAACTCATTTCACTTTGTGTAGGGATAGATTTTTTTATACCAACTTCTTTATCAACCCATACCTCAACAGTTAGCTCATTGGTTTGTGAAAAACCATCGGTAGCCAAAATTTTTAAGTAGAAAATTTTTAATACTGTAGAATCAAGCCCTGTTTTATCAACGAGTGTAAGTTCTCCATTGGTTTTGCCTAATTCAAAGGGTTCAATTCTTACCGCATCATCACCCTCGCCCATATAAATAAAATTACCGTATTCAATATAGTATTTTACGGCATCACTTTCGGCATCGTTTGCTTTTATTGTACCTATTAATTTACCATTTTCGTAATTGCTGTAAGCAGAAAAAGCATATTTATCTTTTTCAAAAACAGGAGTTTCATTGTTAGGAGCAACATCACTAAAATGCCAACCTAAGTTTGAGAATGTATTAGCAGGTAAAGTATCCCAATCGGCAAGAGGATCCCATGTGGTGGGGTTTGTTGTAACACCATTGTTTACTGTAGGTTTTTTAATCATTGTATGATCGGCAGTTATACCAACACCTTCTCCACTAAAATAAGGAGATGTATCAGTCCAGCAACGCAATACTAAAGTTGAACCGCCAACCGATGCCTCAGCAGGTCTTGGTGCTCCCCATCGGGCAAAAAGGTCAACTAATGTTCCATCAGTTTTTTCAAGGGCAACGGCATCGTCGCCATTAAAATACATGGTTTTACTAATAGCATATACAGGGCAAAGAAAAACATCGGCTCTTTGTTGTAATTGCGACCAAACAGGTGCTTCTTGTCCTGTGCCTTCAGGGTCGCGTTTGTCAAGTACCACAACATATGATTTATAAGGTTCTAATGAAAAATCATCCAAATCAATTGTCCATTGACCGTCTGCAGGAGGTACATCGGCACCATTTGAATAGCGCACTAAACGATACTCATTTAGGTTAATAGCAGTATTGGTTGGGTTATAAAGTTCTATTGCTTTATTAGTTGACCAACCCTCAACATATTCCGATATAATTAAATTGGTTTGTGCAAAAGTGCTTAAAGCAAATACAATTACGGCAATTGATAGTAGTAGTTTTTTCATAATTTATATTTTTAAGTTTATTAATGATGTTTAACTATACAAATGTACTAAATGCAACAATATTTTCAATGATACTTTATATGTTATAATTGACAAAAAAGTGTAAATATTGTTTAGATTTCATGGGAGGTCAAAAAAAAAGCCGCCCCAATAAATTAGGGCAGCTTTCAATATATTTTAACCTGTTTTTTACCTTCTATCGGGTTTTGGCAATAAGGCTTTACGCGATAATTTCAGTTTACCGGTTTTGTCAACATCAATTAGTTTAACCTCAACAATATCGCCCTCTTTTAATACATCTTCTACTTTTGCAATGCGTCGCCACTCAATTTCTGATATGTGCAGCAACCCGTCTTTTCCGGGTAGTATTTCAATAAAGGCGCCAAAAGCCACAATTGACTTAACCTTGCCTTTATAAATTTCGCCAACCTCGGGTACAGCAATAATACCTTTAATACGAGCTAAGGCAGCTTCAATATTATCTTTATTGCTTGCAACAACCTCAACCTTGCCTACATTATCAACCTCTTCAATAATAATAATTGTTTCCGTCGATGCTTGTATCTCCTGAATAATTTTTCCGCCGGGACCAATTAATGAGCCAATTGTATCTTTCGGAATTGTTAGTTTAACTACTCTTGGTGCGTATGGTTTAAGCTCAGGTCTTGGAGCTTCAAGGGTTTTTGATATTTCATCTAAAATATGTAAACGACCAACTTTTGCTTGCTCAAGGGCTTGTTCCAATACCTCATAAGGAAGTCCGTCAACCTTAATATCCATTTGGGTAGCAGTAATGCCATCTCTTGTGCCTGTTACCTTAAAGTCCATGTCGCCAAGGTGGTCTTCATCACCTAATATATCGCTTAAAATTGCGTAATTATCATCTTTGGTAATCAGTCCCATAGCAATACCTGTTACCGGTTTTTTAATTTGGATACCTGCATCCATTAGGGCTAAAGTACCTGCACAAACGGTAGCCATTGACGATGAACCGTTTGATTCTAAAATATCGGAAACTATACGTATTGAGTATGGATTGTCATCACCCGTAGGCAGCATGTTTTTTAGTGCTCGGTGTGCAAGGTTTCCGTGACCAATTTCGCGACGGCCTGTACCGCGTTGTGGGCGGGCATCGCCTGTCGAAAATGGTGGAAAGTTATAGTGCAATAAAAAGTTGTCTTTACCTTGGCGCAGCACCTCGTCAATTAATTTATTATCGAGCTTTGTACCTAAGGTTACCGTAGTAAGTGATTGAGTTTCGCCGCGTGTAAAAATTGCCGAACCGTGTGCCGATGGCAAGTAATCAACCTCGCTCCATATTGGGCGTATCTCATCTGTTTTTCTTCCGTCTAAACGTTTTCTCTCGTTTAAAACCAAATTACGAACAGCCTCTTTTTCAACATCGTGGTAATATTTTCCTACCAATGCAAGGTCTAATTCTTCAAGCTGCTCTTCAGAGTACTGCTTTAAAAATTCTTCCTTAACAGCACCAAAATCGTTAGATCTTTCGTGTTTGTTTGCATTGCATTTTGCTGCTACAGCATAAGCTTTGTCGTAGGTCTCTTTCCAAATTTTATCCTTTAGCTCTTCGTCTTTGTTCTCGTGGTTGTATTCGCGTTTTACTGTTTTTCCAACCTCTTCTGCCATTTCAATTTGAACCTGACATTGCTTTTTAATAATTTTGTGTGCAATTTTTATTGCTTCAAGCATTTCGGCTTCCGAAACCTCTTTCATTTCACCTTCAACCATCAAAATATTATCAATGGTTGCAGCAACCATAATATCTATATCGGCTTCTTCAAGCTCAGCTGTGCTGGGGTTTACTTTAAATTCGCCGTTAACTCTTCCAACACGGCATTCTGATATTGGTCCGTTAAACGGAATGTCAGAAACTGCAAGTGCTGCTGATGCTGCCAAACCGGCAAGTGCATCGGGTTTAGTGTCTTTGGTTCCTGATATTAGCGTTACATTTACAAATGTATCGGCATGGTAATCATCAGGAAAAAGTGGACGCAATGCCCTATCAATTAATCGTGATACTAAAATTTCAGAATCATTTGGCCGTCCCTCGCGGCGTAAAAAGCCACCTGGGAAACGTCCTGCTGCGGCATAGTTTTCTTTATAATCTACCGATAATGGCATAAAATCAACATCGTTTTTAGCCTCTTTGGCTGATACTACTGTTGCCAATAGCATGGTGTCGCCTTGTTTTACAACTACCGAACCGTCTGCCTGCTTGGCAAGTTTCCCGGTTTCAATTTCAATAATCCGGCCATCGCCAAGATCAATACTTCTGTTTACAATTTTCATTTTCTTGTTTTCGTTCCGGCTTGCCTGTTTTCTTTTTTTTGTTTAGCAAGCCTAATTTTTATACTATTTTTTGTCGGCGCAAAAATACATGAATTTATTATACCATACAACCTTTTTAAATGAATCAAAAAAATCATAAATTTGAACCTTACAGAATAATTAAATTTTTTACTATGAAAAGTATAACAACTCTATTATTGTCTTTTGCAATTGCTTTGTCATTATTTTCACAAACCAATTATGCGCTTTATTCGATTGAAAATACGTACCCGGTTTGCCTTGCCAATGATAGTAACAGCTTTTTTGGTGTGCATTGGAATGATAAAACAGCTCAAATTAATACTTATAGTTTTGCTACCGGAAAAGTGATACAAGAGTATAAAACAGTTTTGCCCGAAGAGCCGATAAAGTTGATAATACAGCATCCTGAAAAGGAAATACTTTATTTAATTACCGAAAAAAAGGTAGATGATACAGGGGCAAGGTATATTGATGCGGTTTATGGTTTTAATATTAAGCGCAATAAGTTAAAATTGCTTCGCAAGGTTTACTATAATTACAAAGTACCCAACAAAATAGGAATTGTAAATAACAATTTGGTTTTAACAACACTTAACGAGCCAACATGGTTATTTAACCTTAAAACCAACGATTTTAAAAAACTAAACCCAAACACCGATTACCAACTTTTGAGTATTGCCCCTGAGCAAAAGGGATATTTAATGCTAAATGTAAGAGAATTTAAAAATGATAAAGTGCCGGTTTATTTTATGAACAGCAAAAATGAGTTTTCAAACTTAATTGGTTATGTAAATCCGCAAGTAACAATTCACTCTGATAAAAGACATATACAAATTCCAACAATAACTTTAGAGGATAGTACTTATGGCTGGATTCTTAAAGCAATACGGTACAATTGTTTTCCAATTTATAACTTCCAAATTGTTATGCGTCCTTATTGGCTAAAACAAGTATTGTCACTTGGCGAGGTATTTTCTTTATCAGGAATATTATTGGTGAATAAAACATATATGATTACACAGTCAAGCAATAGTATTTTGGTTTATAATTATTCAGAACCGTTTAGCTCTGTACCCGACAATTTTACTGATGAGGATATATCAAACTTAAAAGAGTTTCTTAAAAAAACGGATACCTATTATAAAGAATTAATAAACTCAGATGTATTGAAGCAGGTTTTTAATGCACTTTTTTTTCAAGTTTACTCAAATAACAAGCTGTCACATATTGCTGTTCAGTATTATGGCAACTTTACAGAATTAAAGGATTATACCCAATTAACACCATTTGTGAAAGCAGGGTTTAATTTGTCAGATAAATCAGATGCTGATACATTTCAAAAGGCGCTAAATGCTTTATACCCACCTGATGTTTTTAACAGAAAATACATTAAAAACTATAAATTGGATAACAATTGGGTGTTTGTGCGTGGCGAGGCTTTTGGTAATAAGTATGGGGCTGTTGTTGAGTTTAATGACGTAAACGAGATAATTAAAATAGAATATAAATCATCGTTACAGGAGTAAAAAAGTAGGGCTTTATTAATTTTACCTAAAAATCTATTACAGTTCCAAACTGGACCGCCGGCTTCCAGCCGGTAAAAATATGGAATATAATTAGGTGTTGAATATTTTACCGCCAAGGATGGCGGTGTTCCAACATGCACAATACTGCTACAAATGCTCACTTCAAAGTTTATTGCTGTAACAATGGCTACCGCTTGCAAAACTTTTTGATGTGCTTTGCAGCATTAATACACACTACGAAACTTCATAATGATTCCATTTTAAATATTTAGGTATAAAATGAAGACCAATTAATTTACTGTTTTTTTATTGAATAGCTATAATATTCGATAAACAGGCTCTATGTTTGTTATTTTTAACCGCAGACCTGCCTACCGTTAAGGTAGGGGGCGCAGTGAGCGCTGAGAAATTATTTTAATCTAAAATGAAAATCTATTACAATTCCATTTTAGATATTTAGGTTTTATATTAATATGTGAAGCCAGTTGTTTTTGCTGAAACTACAATATCTCTTTGTCAATAATATATTTATTTTTATCGTTTGAGTTGCGGGCAATCAATTCGCCAATAAAACCGCTTAAAAACAGTTGTGTGCCAATAATCATACTTGCTATCGATAAATAGAAGTAAGGGCTTTCAGTTACCAAAATAGACTCTTGCCCCTTTGATAAGGCAATTAATTTATTGGCGCCTACGGCAATGGCAGCAATAAAGCCTATCATAAAAACAAGCATGCCCATTGATCCAAACAGGTGCATGGGTTTTTTCCCAAATTTTGAGATAAATATTACAGACAACAAGTCAAGCGGGCCGCGGATAAACCTCTCTATACCAAATTTTGTGGTTCCGTATTTACGTTCCTGATGCTGAACTATTTTTTCGCCAATTTTAGTATATCCTGCCCATTTTGCCAACACCGGAATATACCTGTGCATATCGCCATAAACCTCAATGCTTTTTATTACCTCCTGTTTATATGCTTTAATTCCGCAGTTAAAATCGTGCAGTTTAATGCCACTCATTCTGCGTGCCGTCCAGTTATAAAATTTACTTGGCAGGTTTTTTGTAAATAGTGGGTCAAACCTTTTCTTTTTCCAGCCCGAAACCAAATCGTACTTTTCTTTAACAATCATATTGTACAAACCCGGTATCTCCTCAGGATTATCCTGCAGGTCGGCATCCATGGTTATAACAACATCGCCTTTTGCAATTTCAAAGCCACAAAACAGTGCTGCCGATTTTCCATAGTTACGCCTGAACTTTAATCCACGAACAGCACCATACTCTTCCGAGAGCAGCTCAACCTCATGCCATGAACCATCGTCGCTGCCATCATCAATAAGAATAATCTCATAGGTATATGCATTATCGTACATTACTTTAGCAATCCATGCAACTAATTCGCTCAACGATTCTTCTTCATTATATAATGGAATAACTACACTTATATTCATGGTTCAAATATTTATTTGTCAACAATAAACCGATTAAAACTTATTTTGCTCTAATGTGGCAGGGCTTTTTATAAAAACTGATATTATTAACCCCACCAGTACCCCTATTAAAGCTTGCGAAAAAAATACTATAAAAGCCATCATGCCCGGTGTCAGTATATTTGAATATAGCTCAACCAATGTGGTAACCTGCTCATCAGATAAGCTGCCGCTTTGGGAATATGCTATACTTATCTGCTCAATATAATAACTTATTCCGCCGGGTTCAATAACTGAATAATAAAAATACGAAAAAAATGTGTAAATAATTGCTGAAAAAAGGGTAAGCAAAACCGAAAACCCTAAAGCATTTTTATATAAAAACGTGCCTTGATGCACTGTGTCGCGATACTTTTTACCAAGATATAACATACCAAACGATAAAAGCATTGTATTTATTAAACCTACTGAATCGCCCGGAAGGTGAATGTTTCCTGTAATTTTAAATATAATTACAACAAAGCTGAAGGCAATGCCCAAATATAACCCGTAGGTCATTGTGTATTTTATCAATGGATTTTCGTTCATAGTATTTTTGTGGCAAATATACTTTTTTTAAGGTTATTTGGTAGCAAATTGGTTGCTAAAAATAATTGTAATATTAGCGAAAGAATTCTTTGCTGTTTTTTGCAAGAATATGAATTATTACTACTTTTGTGCGCGGGTAAGTCTTATGCGACCAGCTCCTGCTGAATCCCCCCAGGTCCGGAAGGAAGCAAGGGTAAGTGGTTGAAGCGGTGCGATATAAGTAGCTTACCCGTTTTTTTTTGCTCATGAAATCAAGAATATACAATAATAAAGTTTTAGGAGATATTGAGGTTTGTAAGCACCATAATGCCAAAAGGCTTGCTATTAAATTAAAACCAGGCGAAATTCCTAAAGTGGTAATCCCCAGGCTTATGACATTTGAAATGGGGTATAGGTTTGCCGTTGAAAAAGAGCAGTGGATAATTAAACACACTCAAATAATTAATAAAAATAAAGTTACTGTTGTTTTTGACCAAAACAGGGGCTTTAAAACCCGATTCCATATTATTAACATTAAAACACATAGTAAAAATACTATTCAAACTAAAAGTATTAACAACAATGTTTATATATATATTCCTGAAAACAATGATATTTATTCAACACAAATTCAGGATAGTATAAAAAAGATAATTACAGAAATACTTAGGTTTGAGGCTAAAAAACATTTGACACAACGGTTAAATGAGCTGGCAAAGGAATACAGTTTTTCATATAATAACGTTTACATAAAAAATATAAAATCGAGATGGGGAAGCTGTTCTGGCAAAAACAATATAAATTTAAACCTGCATTTGATGCGTTTGCCCGATTATTTATCAGATTTTATTATTTTGCACGAATTATGCCACACGGTACATAAAAACCATGGGGTTTATTTTCATGAATTGTTAAACAAAATTGTTGGAAACGAGAAACTACTTAACAAAGATTTAAAGAAATATACTACTCAACTATAATTTATGTCTAAAATAGCAGAACAATTTATAAGGTACGCAAAAATCGATACTCAATCGAATGAAGATTCGACAACATGCCCAAGTACAAACAAGCAGTTTAATTTGGCAAAAGTGCTTAAAGATGAACTTGAAATCATGGGTATTAATAAAACCGAATTGGATGAAAACGGATATTTGTATGCCACCATTCCGGCAAATGTAAAACATAGTGTGCCTGTTATTGGCTTTATTGCCCATATGGATACCAGCCCCGATATGTCATCGGATAATGTAAAACCTATTCTGGTAAAAACCTATTCGGGAAAAGATATTATTTTGAATCTGGAAAACAATATTATACTCTCTCCAAAAGAATTTCCTGAGCTTAAGCGGTATGTTGGACAGGATTTGATTGTTACCGATGGCAATACCTTACTTGGTGCCGATGATAAAGCAGGGATTGCTGAAATTATGCAGATGGCACAATACGTTTGTGATAATCCTGAATTTAAACACGGTGCTATTAAAATTGCCTTTACCCCTGATGAGGAGATTGGGCGTGGTGCCGATTTATTTAATTTAAAACTGTTTGGTGCTGAATTTGCCTATACAATTGATGGTGGAGGTATTGGAGAATTGGAATATGAAAATTTTAATGCAGCACTTGCCAAAATAAAAATACAAGGTAAAAGCGTGCATCCCGGCGAGGCTAAAAACAAAATGGTTAATGCAGTGCTAATTTTAAACCGCATTATTGGCTCGCTACCGGTTGAAGAAACACCACGATATACCGATGGCTACCAAGGTTTTTATCATGTGCTTCATGCCAAAGGGAATGTTGAAGAATCGTCAGCAGAGCTTATTATCCGCGACCATGACGCCGATAAATTTAATGAAAAGAAAAAGCGGTTAGAAACCCTGACACAACAACTTAACAAAGAATACGGCAGCAATTATATTCAGCTTGAAATAAAAGACCAATATCTAAATATGAAAAAAATGATAGAGCCCTATTTTCATATTGTAGAAACTGCGAAAAAAGCTATGGAACAGGTTGGTGTTAAGCCAATAATTAAGCCTATTCGGGGAGGAACTGACGGAGCAAAATTGTCATATAAAGGATTGCCAACACCAAATATTTTTAGTGGGGGGCATAATTATCATAGTCGTTACGAATTTATTCCGGTACAATCAATGGAGAAAGCTGCTGAAACAATTATTAAGATTATTGAACTTAACGAGGAAAAAAGTAGGGTGTAGTTTGTTCCCGCTGGAGCGTACTCTATAAATAAAAACCGGCACATGCTTATAAAAATATACCCCGAAAATCCGAATCAACGTGAGGTGCAAAAGGCAGCTGAAATACTGCGCAATGGGGGAGTAATAATTTACCCAACCGATACGGTTTATGGTATAGGTTGTAGTATTGATAAGCCAAAAGCTATACAACGTGTAGCACGCATTAGGGGTATAAATCTTACAAAGGCCAACTTTTCATTTATTTTTTACGATTTAAGTCATATTTCAGACTATACGCGCCACATTTCAAATAATGCTTTTAGAATGCTTAAAAGGTATTTGCCGGGTCCTTTTACATTTATTTTGGAGTCGAATAATAATATTCCAAAAATTTTTAAAAGCAGAAAAAAAACCGTGGGTATCCGTATTCCTGATAATAAAGTTATTAGAGAAATTGTTCGCGAACTGGGCAACCCTATTTTATCATCATCAATACACGATGAGGATGATATTATTGAATATACCACCGACCCTGAGCTGATTCATGAAAAATATGCCGAATTGGTTGATGCTGTAATTGATGGCGGATTTGGCGATAATGAAGCATCAACGGTTATTGACTGCTCAAATGAGGAGTTTGAGTTGTTGAGGCAGGGTAAAGGGGTTTTAGATTAATCTGCAAAATGCCAAGTACCCAATTATACCTTACTGGAATCAAATAGCATAATTGACCCTTATCATTAGGTGCTATATAACATAATACAATTTAAAAGTTTTTTGTGTTTTATTTGAAATGGTTCAATAAAACATGAGTATTTTTATTTTTTATACCCAAATTAATTCATTATCAACTAAAAATTAAACTAATATGAAAAATTACGCAATTATTATTTTGGCATTTGTTATTGCTGTTTTATCGGGCTGTACCCAAACAGGATACAAAACCGAAGTAAAAACCGATGCCAACGGTTACACTTACGAAACCGTAACAAACGACCCTTACAATTTAAGTATTTACACTTTAGAAAATGGGCTTAAAGCATATTTAAGTGTAAATAAAGATGAACCAAGGATTCAAACATTTATTCCCGTTAAGGCAGGCTCAACTTACGACCCGCAAGATAATACCGGGCTGGCTCACTATTTGGAGCACATGATGTTTAAGGGTACTTCTAAATTAGGTACAGTTAATTGGGATAAAGAGAGAGTTTTAATTGAACAATTATCTGATTTATTTGAACAGCATAAGGCTGAAAACGACCCCGAAAAGAAAAAGGATATTTATAAAGAAATTGACCGCGTTTCGCAAGAGGCTGCTATTTATGTTGCCCCCAACGAATACGACCGCACAATTAGCGCAATAGGAGGCAAATATACAAATGCCTATACAACCAATGAGCGTACGGTTTATATGAACAACATACCATCAAACGAGCTTGAAAAATGGCTGCAACTTGAGTCAGAAAGGTTTTTTAATTTGGTATTGCGTGTATTTCATACCGAGCTTGAAACGGTTTATGAGGAGTTTAACATGGGACAAGACAGTGATAACAGAAAATTATACTATAAAATGCTTAATTTACTGTTTCCTAACCACCCATACGGACAACAAACTACAATAGGCAAACCTGAGCATTTGAAAAACCCATCGATGGTAAATATAAAAAAGTACTATTCAAAATACTATGTGCCAAATAATATTGCTATTTGCCTTTCGGGCGATTTTGACCCTGAAAAAACCATACAGCTTATTGATAAGTATTTTGGCGTAGCTGAAAGCAAAACCATTGAGGCTAAAGAAACTCCTAAAGAAGAGCCTATTACCAAAGCAATAGAAGCCGATGTTTTTGGCCCCGAAAAAGAGTCGTTAATGTTTGCATTCCGTTTTGACGGCACCAACACAAACGATGAACTAATGGTAACTTTAATTGATTACATGCTTAGTAACTCAAGTGCCGGACTAATTGACCTTAACCTAAACCAACAGCAAAAAGTGTTAAACGCAGGTTGTGGGTTCAATTTTATGAAAGATTATGGTATGCATATTTTTAGCGGAACTCCTCGTGAAGGGCAAAGCTTAGAAGAGGTACGCGATTTATTGTTGGGCGAGATTGACCATATTAAAAAAGGCGAATTTGACGATTGGTTGATTAATGCATCAATAAACAATATGAAATTAGATGATATTAGAGGGCAGGAGAACAACTTTCGTGCACATAAATTTGCAGTTGCCTTTACAAATGAGGTGTCGTGGGAAGATGAGCTTAAGGTTTTTGATGATATGGAAAATATTACCCGTGAGCAGATAATGCAGTTTGCCAGCACAAATTATACCAATAGCAACTATGTGCTTGTGTATAAACGTAAAGGCGAAGATGCTAATGTGGTAAAGGTTGACAAACCCGAAATTACACCTGTTGATTTAAAGCGCGAAAACGAATCGGAATTTTTTAAAAAACTAACCGCTCAGAAATCGGAATCTATTAACCCTGTATTTATTGATTTTAATGAAAAAATAACAAAAAAAGAGTTTGCTACAGGTGTTAAATTCAGTTATATAAAAAATACCACCAACAAACTGTTTAAGCTTATTTATATTATTGATATGGGAAAAAACCATGACAAAAATCTGGCATTGGCAGTTGAATATCTCCCATACCTTGGTACCGATAAGTACTCGCCTGCCGAGCTGCAGCAAGAGTTTTTTAAGTATGCCCTTAATTTTGGTGTATCAACAGGCAACGACCGCTCATATGTTTATATAAACGGGTTGGAAGAAAATGCCGAAAAAGCAGCTCAACTTTTAGAGCATATGCTTGCCAATGTTAAGCCGGATCAAGAATCGTACAATAAATATATTGAAGGTATAGCAAAAAAACGTGCCGATAAAAAGTTGGATAAAAGAGAAATTCTATTTTCGGCAATGTATAATTATGGTATATATGGTAAGAATTCAGGTTACCGTGATATTTTATCGCAAAATGATATGGAAAATATAAAGCCTAAAGAACTTACTGATATAATTAAGGGGATTACTAAAAAAGAGCATCAGCTATTTTATTACGGTCAAAAAATTGCCGACCAAGCAATGGCAATACTTAAGAAAAACCATGCAGTACCTGAAACATTAGAGGCAATACCCGAAGCTACAAAATACACAGAGCTGCCTATTGATAAACCAATGGTATATTTTGTTGATTATGATATGGTGCAAACTCAAATGATAATACTATCAAAAGATGAGATATTAAACAATAAACTTAAACCAAATGCGCGTTTGTTTAACGAGTTTTATGGTGGTGGTCTTTCGTCAATTGTATTTCAGGAGATTCGCGAATCACGAGCATTGGCATATTCAGCCTTTTCGTATTTTACAACACCAAGCCGCATCAATAAATCGCACTATAATTACTCGTATATTGCTACGCAGCCCGATAAATTAAAAGCAGCATCGGATAAAATAAAAGATTTATTGAATGAGATACCCGAGGCACAAAACCAATTTGAGCTGTCGAAGGAATCAATAATAAAAAATATTGAAACCGAGAGGATAATTAAAGACCGCATTTTTTGGGCTTGTGTAAGTGCAAAAGACAGGGGCATTGATTATGACATTAGAAAAGATGTGTATGATTTTATGAAGGTTGCAACCATGGATAATTTTAAAGAGTTTTTTAATAACCACATTAGCAATAAAGAGTATATTTATTTGGTAATTGGCAATAAAAACATGATTGATTTTAACGTTCTAAAAGATTTAGGACCTATTAAAGAGCTTACCTTAGAGGAGGTTTTTAATTATTAAACAGAGTTCGACTTAAAATAAGAATCACAGAAAAGAGGGTTGATTAACTTTATACAAAAGCCTCCAAATTTGGAGGCTTTTGTAATATCTAACTATACATAATTACAGTAGTATTTTTAAAAATTACTTTTTGGTTTGAGTCATGGTTTCAGGTATTGCAAAAATATAGTTTGCTCTGTTAATATTGTCCTCATCAAGTTTTGTAATGTTTTTTTGGTAAACTGTACTTATTGTTTTAATGTTTAGTCCGGGTTTTAGCTGGTTTATCCACCAAACAATACCTTCAAAATTATCGGAATGGTATGCGCCGTCAAAATGAAAAAACAGCTTACCCTCTGACCAGTTTTCAAGAATAAAGTGAGCCATGGTTGCATCTTTTGCTGCTTGCGCCTTAGGGAAGTTCTCATTTACATGCGCTCCCATACCCTCCATTTTCATCATGTTGGCATAACATGCAATATTTTTATTGTATAGTTTTTCTAAGTTGGGGCTAATAAATGCTTTTGCTTTATTACTAAGTTTGTTTAAGCCTTTAAAACCATTTTTGTGCACAACCGAGGCGTACCTGCGTGGGATGTTTGTGGCAATATATTGTAGGCTATTGTCTTTCGCAAAACTAAGCACAGGTTTGTAATCTGTTTTGTAATTGCCCCAAAGTTTGGCTTCAGCCTCAAATTTTTTGTCGGTATAAACTCCTGCCAAATATTCATCAATAAGCAGTTGATTGTCAGCCTCAAACATTTCTGATCCAATTATAAGGTTTTGCTTTTTTATTTTATAAAGGTCAACTGTAATTTCATATTGCATCCAGTGTGAAATTGGGTCTGTATGCATCTCACCAAAAAACACTATATCTGCTTGTTGCAGGTCTTTTGTCATCTTCTCATATTTTACCATTTTCCCTTGTTGGTTATATAATACATAGGCAGGTTTGTCGCTAGTAAAAGCAAAAGCTAAAAACGACGATAACAAAATTATCAATATTGTTTTTCTCATCTGTTTAAGTTTTAAATGAAACCAATAATTTATTAGGTAAACCATGGCTTTATTAGCTGAGGTTTACCTATTCTTCTAATTTAATAAGTAATACTTTATTTGCTTTGTTTCTAACCTGAATTATGCAAGAATTCATCACAACTTCAATTAATACTCTGATTATC
>CBDUWQ010000049.1:0-21119 GCA_965370965.1 uncultured Bacteroidales bacterium | reverse complement strand
ACATCATTTTCGGTTTGGCAAGCTACCACACAGTCGCTGCATCCTACGCATTTTTTAGTATCAATGGCCATTGCATATCTCATAACAGGCCTCCTTTCTCTGGTTTGTCAGTATGGAATGTAACAAAATTGCCTCTCATTCCTGTTCCTCCCATTATCGGATCGAGCATTACATTTGTTATTAATTCAGAATCGCTGGCTCCTTTTCCATCAGCCCTTGTTAGTTTTTTATCTTTATGCCCAAAACCGTGTACCATATAAACCGAATCCCACCGTATTCGCTCTGTTACTCTTACTTTTATCGAAAAAGTTGATACTATACCGTCTTGGTTTTCAAGCCATACTTCTTGACCGTTTTTAAGTTCCCAAACTTTGGCAACTTTCGGGTTCACCCAAACTGTATTTTCGTCCATTAAGTCGGTTAGGTTTGGGTTGTTGGCTGTGCGGCTAAAGGTATGCATTGGCGCACGTCCGTAGTTTAACCTATAATACCCTTCGGGTGGTTCGGGGTGGTGTGTGTATTTTGGCAATGGGTCAAAACCCTCATCTGCCAAAGCAGTTGAATACAGCTCGATTTTACCAGTATTTGTAAAAAACTCTATATCTTCTCCTTTATCAAAGTACAGATGTCCGCCATCTTCACGGTCAAATTTTTTAACGCCAATTCTTTTCATTTCGTTAAGCGAGCTGCCTATTTTTTTAAGTTGCCAATCTAATACCTCTTCAATATCGTCGTATTTAAAAAATTCATCTAATCCCAGTTTATGCCCCAATTGTTTGGCCATCCACCAACCAGGTTTTGTGTTGTACTTTGGTTCGGCAGCAGGTGCCCGCAATGCAATTGTTGGTATCCGGTGGCTCGATGTGCGCACCATATCGTATCGTTCAAGGTATGTGCACTCGGGCAATATTACATCGGCATAGCCGGTAATTTCCATAGGCATAGTGTCAATAACTACCAACATATCAAGGCTTTCAATTGCTTTTAACGTGTTGCGCATATCCGGCAAAGTAAAAATCAGGTTTGTACCATTCACTATCCAACCTTTAAATGAGCAATCGCGTTCTACAGTAGGAATTGTTGCATCGCAAATACCATTTGCCAAGGCTAAATCGGCCAATCGGAATTGATCGGGGAATGCATCGCGCCATGAGCGTTTTGGCTTAGGATAATCTGGGTGGGGGAATCCAGGAATTGATTTGCCTTCGCCCATATAAAAACCGCCTCTGCGGCCCCAGCTTCCCAATAGTGCGTTTAAAATTGCCACAGCGCGTAAACGCTGTGTGTCGTCACCATACCATGTTACGTGCCTTCCGGGATGCACAATTACAGCCGGCGATGCATTATACATTTCGCGGGCAGTTTTGCGTATCACATCGGGCTTAATTGTTGTAATGCCGTATGCCCATTCGGGTGTAAAGTTTTTTACATGGGTTTTTAACTGCTCAAACCCGTAAGTATATTTTTCTACATATTCTTTGTCGTACCATCCCTCTTGTATCAGCACATTTGTCCATGCAAGCAGTAGTGCAATATCGGTAGCGGGTTTAATTGGCAGCCAGTATTGTGATTTGCTTGCTGCTGTTGAAAACCTTGGGTCAACAGTAATAATTGTTGCCCCTTTATCAATGGCATCGCTCATTTCCTGTACTTGCCCATTATGCATGTTTTCTCCAAGGTGCGAGCCAATCAGCACTAAGCATTTAGTATCTCTAATATCGGTAGGCTCAGGCGATCCGAGTCCTTCGCCAAAGGTTGCAATCCATGCTACCTCGCGTGGTCCCCTGCATTGTGCGTACGATGGTGCAGAGATGTTTTTTGAGCCATAAGCTTTTAACAGATGCCCCCAAAATTTACCACCCGAGCCGTGGGTAAATAGGGCCACACATTCGGGACCATGCTCGGCGGCAATTTTTTTCAAGCCCTTGGCAATTACGTCAAAGGCCTCGTCCCACGATGCTTCGCGAAAGGTATCTTCTCCGTTTTTGTTTTTTACTCGTATAAGTGGAGTTTTTAATCTATCTTCATCGTGGTACATTCCTATTCCACCTGTACCTCTGGGGCAAAACCTGCCATTGCAATGGGGGTCATCATGGTTACCAATAATTTTTTTTATGTTGCCGGATCCATCGGTGTATGCCCAACCCGCACATTTCCAAAAACAAACTTCGCAGTAGGTTGGGGTACGTGTAGTCATAAGTTTATTTAGCTTATCGGTACCAAATATCCCTTTTGTGGCAGCCTTGGCAACTGAACCACCAATGGTGGCTGCCCCTAAGCCTAAAGCCGATATTTTAATAAAACTTCGTCTTGATGTTTTCATATATTTAGGTTAAACATACAATTTATATTTTTTGTTGCAAGGCTTTATATAATTCATTTGCCAAGAGCAAATCAAGCACAAGTCAAAAATTGTTTGCTTGCAATTAATTAATAATGCTCAAATATATTTAGTTGTTACGCAATAATGCTCAAATTGTTGAATAAACCATACAATTTATATTCATTCTAAATATGTATGTATTTAGGTAAGTGTATAATTTAGTATATCAGTATCTTGGTAGTGTTTTAATTCATTTATTATAGTTAGTATCAGCAAGAAAACTACCTATATTCAAGTTTTTGACCTGTCTGCCAAGGTACGCCAGGCAGGTAAGAAAGCGTTAAAGATAAGGCATGCGAAGTTTTTGAAACCAAGGAGTTTACTACTTGTAAATGACTGTTTCAAAAATGAGCATAACGCAGTATTTGGCGTTTTCTTGCAAAGACTAGTTAATACAATTTAGTTACTATTACTTAAAACATAATGAATATTAGCTAAAAACATGAGCTAACACATATAACAAAAACAAACCTTTTACATAATTCTTTGTATAAACTGTAGTTTTCTATGTTTAATCATAGTGAATTAAGCTTTAATCAAAAAAAAAAAACGGTTGGCATACCTTTTGCGTACACGTCAAAAAAAAGGCGACTTATCAAAAGTGCATACGAACCTATTTAATAAATACATGCAAATTGTTATATTTACAATTATAATTAATTAAATATGAAAATCAAAAAAATATTTCTTCTCGGAATAATCTTTTTTGGATTATTAAATAACTCTTTCGGTCAAACAACATATTACACTCTAACAGCTGGGAATTGGACAAGTGGTTGGTGTTGGAATACCAATGAATGTGGTAATTTATCTCCTGCTTGGAGTAATCCGGGAGCTGGAGATGATGTTGTAATATGTGAAGATGATGTTATTACACTAAATGCAGATAGAACTATTAACGACCTTACAATTGAATCTGGAGGAGTATTAGATTTAGCAAACAGAGACTTAACTATTGATGGTAACTTAATTTTAAATGGGTCAATTATTACACAAAATGGGAAATTAATTTTTGACCAAGGAGGTCATGTTATTACGGGCGGTGGAGTATTTACTTCTTCAAATAATGGTTTTATTAATTTTGATGCCAGTGCCACCATTTCTGGAACAGATATTCGTATTATACGAAATAATAGTGGTACAATTATAGATATTGCAGCCGGGGTAACAATTACACACAATGGTAACACAACTGTTTATGGCGATATTATAGGGGGTAATGCAACTACCTCAATTTGGACAAATACCTCTGATTCATATTTAACTATTGATGGCGCACTATTGAGTACCGGAGTTTTAAATGCCTCTACTTCTGGTAATACGGTGGAATATTTAAGTGCCGATAATGCATTAAACATTAAAACACCATCATCAAGCACTTATAATAATCTTGAAGTAAACGGTACAACAACCAAAACACAGCAAGCTGCTTTAACCATTAATGATAATTTTACTATAAATTCAGGAACATACAATTGTGGCAATTACAACTTAACTATTAAGGGTAATTGGTCAAATAGTGGAACTTTTACCTATGGTACGGGTACAGTTACTTTTAATGGAACTACCGATCAATCTATTACTAATACAAGTGATGAAACATTTTACAACCTAATTATCAATAAATCATCGGGGGCTATAACTTCAGATTATAATATTGCTGTGAATAACACTATAACCCTTACAAGTGGTAATATTGAAATACCTGATAAAACTCTAACATTAGGTACAGCAACAACAAATACTGGAATTCTTTCATGGACAGATGGATATATAATAGGAACTATGACCCGTTGGTTGTCAAAAGTTAACCATGATGCCACACAGGTTAATTTTCCGATTGGAGTAGATGGAAGTTATAGGGCATTTAAGCCCACTTTTACATTTACGGGAGGCGCTGGAGCTACAGATGGTGGAAGTTTAACAATTAATTTTGATGAAACTGCTCCCGGCAATAGCGGCTTAAGCTTTAGCGATAATGGCACGGCAATACGCAATACCTTTATGGATGGTTTTTGGGCAGCTTCCAACTCAGGTCTGGCTGCGGTAATAACTGATTTTGACCTTACCCTGCATGGAACAGATTTTCAATCTTTTCTGCCTCATAGTGATGGCGATAGTATTAGAGTTTGTGTATGGAATCAAGGTGAAAGCAAGTGGTACGCAAAAGGTACACACGTTGATGCAAGTGGTTCAACAGCATATAGAACAAGTATTGATACCCTACCATCAAAATTTTGTTTTGGTAGTGCAAAAAACTGTACCCCACCAAGTACATCGACCATTACGGGCGATGCCGATGTTTGTACAAGTGAAACAGGTGTGGCGTATTCTGTAACCGATACAGACAATTCTACATATATTTGGAGTTTTGAAAAGACTGACTCCGATTCAATTGCTTCTGGCGCCAATACAAATGCAATAACTGTAAATTGGGGAGCTACCGGGCAAACCGATGTGGTAATAGTTAGGGAACAAAATAGTTGCTCATTAGGCGAAGCTATAACTTTTGATGTTGATGTCCATTCATTATCTCCAACAGAAATTACAGGCGACATGAGTGTTCCGGTGTCTCAATCAGGAGTGGCATATACAGCTGAATTAGATGACTACACAAATTATACTATTGACTGGACAGTTACAGGAGAAACATCATCAACCGAATCAGGAACATATAATGAAGATATTACTGTTGATTGGAATGGTACTGCAGGTGATGGTACACTTTCTGCAACTGCCACTTATAGCGGATGTGCTGTTTCAAGCAGTACCGATACAACAGTTTTAAAATATGAGATTATAGAAAGCATGAACACTGGCGATTGGGATTATACCGGTTCAATATGGTTTTTATATTCTGATGCAACTTGGAATTGCCAATGTGTACCTTCTTCAACCGATAATATTAAGGTAAATAATGAGCATACTGTTGATGTAGCTTCTGCCAGCACAACCATTAACCATGTTACTATTGAAGCAGGTGGTGAAATTGACGTAGGAAATAATAATAATTTTATAATTACAGGTGATTTTATTATAAATGGTGTATTTAGTGGTAGTCAAGGAGTTGAATTATCGGGTACCGACACCTATATTGGTGGTGTTGGAGGTAGTATTGAAATTACTGACCCGATTGAAATTACATCAGGTAATAAAAATGTAAAATCTACTGCTAATTTAATTATATCGGGTGAAGATGTTGAAATTGCATCAGGAGTAACTGTAACCAATAATGGTTCTATTACCATAAGTGGGTATGATTTGGTGGGAGAAGATGCTGATTCAAAATGGATAAATGATGAAAAATCAACATTAACTATTGATGGGGTTTTGCTTTCATTAGGAACATTAACTACTAGTGCTGATGACAATACAGTTCATTACAATGGCACAAGTGCACAAAATATTAAAACACCAGCATCATCTACTTACTATAATCTTGAATTAACAGGTGCATCTACAAAAACTCAACAAGCAAGTTTAACTTTATCGGGCAACCTAACTATAAATAGTGGAACATTAGCAAGTGGCAATAATGATATTGATTTAGCAGGCAATTGGGAAAATGAAGGGGCTTATACAGAGGGAACCAGTACTGTAACCTTTAATGGAACAGATACACAATCTATTACAAACTCATCTGATGAAACATTTAATAATCTTATTGTAAATAAATCAGATGAAACCTTAACTCTAATTGATAATGTAGATGTTACAGCAGCTTTAACTATGACTGAAGGTAACATAGATGCCGCAACCAATAGTAAAACATTAACACTCGGCACATCAACCGAAGGTACTTTAAATTATACTTCGGGAACCATAATAGGAGATTTTGATAGATATTTAACAGCTACAGGTTCAAAACTGTTCCCTGTTGGAACCTCGTCGGTTTATCATCCAATAACATTTGATTTTAATGATGATCCTACCGATGGCTCCATATTAGTTGCTTTTACTGCCTCTGACCCTGGACTTAATGGAACAACATTTCCTTTTACCGATGATGTAGTAGATGTAACCGATTATTTTAACGATGGGTACTGGAGTACTACCATAACAGACTTAGCTACAACAAATTTTGATATGGAACTAACAGCAACGGGTTTTGACGATGATGGTAGTTTTTCTATAAACTCGGCAACCCGAATTTTAAAACGAACAACAGGAGTTTGGGCTGTAGAAGGAACGCATGTAAATGCTTCAGGAAGTACGTTATATAGAGATGGAATGACATTAAGTGCCGGAAATACCTATATGTTTGGGTTGGGAGATAGTGATTGTGCTACTTTTGCTTCGCCAACTATTACAGGAGATGTTGATGTATGCTCAGGAGAAACAGGAGTAGCATACTCTGTTCCTGCAAATGCAAGCAACACTTTTGACTGGTCTGTGGTAAAAGGAACTATAGCATCTGAAACCGATCATGAAATAACTATTGACTGGCAAGCCACTGCTGATGTACTTGCTTACGTTCGTGTTATTGAAAGTAGTAATTGTTATGATGCTGCTCAATCAGAAAAAGAAGTAACCATCCATTCACTACCCACTTCCTCAATTTCAGGAGCAGAAATGGTATTTGACAATACAGCTGATTGGCCATATAGCGTAACTGCTCGTAGTGGTTATACTTATGCATGGTCTATTACTGCCGGTAATGGAACTATTGTTGACGATGGTGATGCAACGGACGAAAGTATTCAAATTGATTGGGGTGACCCATCATCAGCAACTATTCAGGTTGTTGGTACTAAAACAGGATGTTCTTCAGCTACAGCCGTAACATTATATGTAGATGTTTTTTCGTCATATTATACCGACCAAGATGGTAATTGGTCAACTGGTGCTACATGGGCTGGTGATGTTGCACCAACATCTGCTCAAAATGCAAAAATATTAAATGCAGTTACAATAAGTTCAAATACCGAAATTGTTAATTTCTACATAGAATCAGGAGCATCACTTACGCAGACCGGAGGAGTTGATTTAACTATAACAGGAAACTATTTTAACGACGGTACACATAATGCTGCCACCGGTGATATTATACTTAATGCAAGCACAACAGGTTTAGTTATTAATGGTACAGGAACAGTAAGCAATGTTGGTGATTTTCAAATAAATTATGAAAACTTCATAATATCCAGTTCAGCAGGTTTAACTATTAATGCAACCCAATTATCTATTGGCAATGGATTATATTTAAATAATGAAGGTACTTTAACCGTTTCTAACAATATTGTTGGAGGCAATACATCATCAACTTTTAATAACAAAACCGATGCTACACTTAATATTGGGGGCACTCTACTATCTACGGGGGTAATTATTGCAAGCGCAACTGGCAATACGGTTAATTTTAACGGCTCTGGTGCACAAACAATAAAACTGCCTCAATCCAGTACATATAACAATATATCAGCATCAACAAGTGGTACAAAAACCCTTGTTGGTAATATAAGTATATACGGCAATTTAGTTATTGCAGGTGCCGGTACTTTAGATGCTTCAGGGTCTGATTATGACATTATACTTTATGGTAATTGGGCAAACACCAGTTCAGGAGGCTTTACAGAGCAATCAGGTAAAGTGTTTTTTAAAGGAACAGGAGCTCAAACTATTACTAATGCTAGTGGCGAAACATTTTATGATATTGAAATTAATCAAAATCTAAATCAAATAACAACATTAAATAACGATATTACCGTTTCAAATAATCTATTATTAAGCCGTGGTTATATTAACGGTAATTCAAATAAAGTAATTATTATAGACAATGCAACCACAAATGAAGGAAATTCCAATAGCTACATTGAAGGTCAAGTTAGTAAAATTGGTAATGAAGCATTTATTTTCCCTATTGGTGATGGAGATATATGGGCTAGATTAGGAATAAGTTCAACATCTGACGTAAATAACCAGTTTACAGGCATGTACACTCGTGGTACCCATTCAGACATTTCGGTTTCAGGAGGACTAAATAATGTTAGTGCAATTGAATATTGGGAATTGTCGAGAGATGTTGGTACCGATGATGTTTTTATTACACTTTATTGCGAAGATTCTACTCTAAGTGGCATTGATGATGAAGTAGATTTAACTATTGGGCATTATAATGGAACTGATTGGGTGGAAGAGGCAGCTACAGCTAGTTTTACAGGTGTAGTAGGAACAATTACCACTGATGCTGTTGTTACAAGTTTTAGTCCATTTTCTTTTGCATCTAATTCAGAGCCGGAAAATCCACTACCTGTCGAACTACTCTCTTTTACAGGAAATGCCAATCAAAGCACCATTAAACTCAATTGGGCTACAGCATCAGAAGATAACAACGACTATTTTGAACTACAACGCTCAATTGATGCTGTAAACTTTATAACCATTGGCACAGTTTACGGTGCAGGTAATAGCTATATTAAGTTAAATTATGATTATGTTGATAAAAGCCCAAGTAGGGGTACAAACTACTACCGTTTAATGCAGGTTGATTACAATGGAAATACAGAATATCATGAAACAATTGCTGTTAACTGGAACGGAACCGTTAAACATTTAGATTCTGATGACATTAATATATATCCTAATCCTTATACCTCGGGCGATTTAATTCTTGATTTAAGAAAACTTAAATCAAATACATCAATAACCTTAATTATTATGGATATTGATGGAAGGCTTATTTATAAGGCAAGCATGCTTATTCCTGCCGATAGGGATATAAATATTGTACCACTCGCTATTGATCGTTTAAACCAAGGAGTTTATTTTATTAGTGTGCAAACAGCAAATAATGTGCTTACTAAAAAGGTAATAGTAAAATAATAATTATATCCTGTTTTAGATAATCAGAATTATTATATTTGCGTCATAAATTTATTTGATGCACTATCTATATAGTGTTAATTAGTGGTTAAACTTTTAAATAAATGAATAAAACAGCATTTACAGACTTCCATATCGCATTAGGTGCAAAAATGGCATCTTTTGCAGGATATAATATGCCAATAGAGTATTCAGGCATTAAAGATGAGCACATTACAGTTCGTAATAAAATTGGTGTGTTTGATGTTTCGCACATGGGCGAGTTTTGGGTAAAAGGACCTAAGGCTTTTAATTTAGTACAAAAACTGACTTCAAATAATGTTGCCGATTTAACACCCGGCAAGGTTCAATATAGCTGTTTCCCGAATGGTAAAGGCGGTATTGTTGATGATTTATTGGTTTATAATATTAATGACCAAACATACCTGTTGGTTGTTAATGCTGCAAATATTGACAAAGACTGGGCATGGTGCGAAAAACATGCTTTGCAAATGGGAATGGAAATAGGCAAGGAGTTATTTAATGCATCTGATGAGATTTGCCAGCTTGCTGTGCAAGGGCCGCTGGCATTAAAAGCAATGCAAAAACTGACTGATATTACCATTGAAGACATGGAGTATTACACTTTTAAAAAGCTTGATATTGCCGGTATTAAAGATGCAATTTTTTCAACAACAGGTTATACCGGTTCGGGTGGTTGCGAAATTTACGTGGCAAATAAGGATGGTGCCAAGCTTTGGAAAGCGGTTTTTGAGGCAGGAGAGGAGTTTGGTATTAAACCCATTGGTTTAGGCGCGCGCGATACATTACGCTTAGAGTCGGGTTTTTGTTTATACGGAAATGATATTAACGACGAAACATCAGCAATAAAAGCAGGTTTAGGTTGGATTACCAAGTTTGTTGACGGAAATGATTTTATTGACCGCCCTTTATGGGAAAAGCAAAAAGAGGAAGGTACAGAGCAACGCTTAAAAGGTTTTGTTTTAGAAGATAGAGGCATACCCCGCCAGCATTATAAGGTAGTTAATACCGATGGCGATGAAATTGGAGAAGTTACTTCAGGCACTATGTCGCCAATAATTAACAAAGGGATAGGGTTGGCATACTTAAATAAAGGATATTGGAAACTTGGTACTGAAATTTTTATTCAGGTTCGTAATAAAAATCTAAAGGCTATTGTAACACGACCACCATTTCATGAAAGTAAATAGTAAATATATTTTTTAAAAACCCCAATTTCAAACTTGATTTTGGGGTTTTTTAATTTATTGACAATTAATAAAATATTAGTTAGATTTGTTTTAACTGTTACTTAAATTAAATAACTGGTTTAAAGTTAATTGCCACTCAATATATTGCCAAATCAAGTATAAACAGTTTTAGATAATCAGATTATCTGTGTTATTCTGTGTAATCTGTGGACAAAACAATATAAAAACATGAAAACAAAACTATTTTTAAAAGGTTGCAGCGTTTTTGTTATTTTAATAATTCTGATAACAATACAAAGCTGTACAAAAGATGCCGAACCTGAAGTAAAAGATTATCAAAAAATTTTGAGTTTAAGTATTGAAACCCAGCGTGCAATGTTTTCGTTAATGGCGCAACCGCAGTTGGTTTCAAAGGTTAAATACCCTGTTGATGTGTATAGTTACAAATACTCAATGCCCTATAAAGGAACGTCAATAAAGGCATCGGGTTTAATATGTGTGCCTGTTGTTGAGGGTAAAAGTTTTCCGGTATTAAGTTTTCAGCACGGAACCATAGTGGCACATAGCAAAGCACCAACTCTCGATTATAATTCGCTTACAAGCAAAGCCATAGAGTCAATTGCCGGTTTGGGTTACTATTTGGTAATACCCGACGAAATTGGTTTTGGAGAGTCATCTGGCTATTTTCACCCATATTTAATTAAAAAGCATAATGTATTGGTCGTTACCGAGATGCTAAAGTCGGTTAAAAATATTTCCGATGGTGAATTGTCGGGGGCAAGTTTAAACGATAGCCTGTTTTTATTAGGCTATTCGCATGGCGGGTGGGTTACAATGGCAACTTTAAAAGAGTTAGAAACAGGCATTAGCACAGACTGGGATTTAATAGCCACAGCGAGTGGGGCAGGACCATATTTTCCCGAACAGGTAATGGATTATGCCCTTTCGGGAGATACCTACGATAAACCATTTTACATGTCGTATGTGCTAATGTCATTTGTTGAGGAGGGGTTGATAACTAACAGTATGTCAAGTTTTTTTAAGGAACCATATGCTACATCAATACCTGCGCTTTACGATGGCACAAAAACAGGGGCTGAAATAGACGCACAATTAACCAAAATTAATGCCGATTTATATAAGGATAGTTTTTTAAATGATTATCCCAATGGCTTTGAGGATTTACAAACAGCAGTAAACCAAAACAAAACAGGGGCTTGGCTAAATAAAACGCCAATTATGCTAACACACGGACAAAACGATGTTTACATTCCCGTATCTGTATCAGACTCTTTGTATCAAGATTTTATTGAATTGGGTTCTGAAAATATAGAGTATTTGGTTATCCCTTTAACCGATCATAATTCTGCTGTAGCTCCTGCAATAGGCTCATCATTAATATGGTTTAATAATTTTAGATAAATCTTATTTTGTAAAAAAGATGATTAATTAAATGTTTGTGCTAACACCTTTTTTCCAAATGTCTTTTTATTAGCCTGATTTATGCATAAATTATACTATTTGATTGGTAGTTGTTAACCTGTCTGCCGACAAGGCAGGTTAATAGTATGTTGCAATTTAGATGACATTAACAAAAAATTCGAGAGTACCCGCCTGACTGATTAGTAGGGCAGGTTCGTGTTATTCTTAGATAATATTAAACAAACGAATGATTATAATCATATTGTAAAAAATAAAATTTAGTCAGTTTTTACATAGAAATTATATATTTTAGCAAAATATATTTCATGCAAAATAAAACATTATAATAGATTAAAATTCAAATTATTATGAGAAAACACATATTTAATGCAGGACCTTGTAAGTTGTCAGATGCTTGCTTGGAAAACACATCAAAAGCTATTTTGGAATTAAACAACAGCGGTCAATCAATTTTAGAAGTGTCGCACAGGAGTAAAGATTTTCAGGCGGTAATAGATGAGGCCATAGCTTTGTTTAAAGAGAATTTGAATATACCCGATAATTACCACGTATTATTTATGGGTGGTGGGGCAAGTACTCAATTTGCCATGTTAGCCATGAATTTTTTAAAAACAAAGGCCGCTTACGTGAATACAGGAACATGGTCGAAAAAAGCCATTGCCGAAGCCAAACTGTTTGGTAAAGTTGATGTTATTGCTTCATCAGAAGATAAAGACTTTACCTATTTCCCGAAAGGGTTTACTATTCCTGCCGATGTTGATTATTTGCATATTACATCGAACAATACCATTCGTGGTACAGCAATTTTTGAAGATTTAGATTCACCCGTGCCATTAATTGCCGATATGTCGTCTGATATTATGAGCCGCCCAATTGATGTGTCAAAATATGCCATGATTTATGGTGGTGCACAAAAAAACTTAGGACCGGCAGGGGTAACTTTTATTATCATTCGCGATGATATGATGCAAAAAGTTGCTGATAGGGTTATACCTACAATGCTAAAATATGAAACCACTATTAGTGGTGAGTCAATGTTTAATACACCGCCATGTATCAATATTTTTGCCTTAAACGAAACCTTAAAATGGGTAAAGGCAAAAGGTGGCGTTAAAGAGATGGAACGCAGAGCAATTGAACGTACCGAAATGCTTTATGCTGAGATTGAAAGAAATCCACTTTTCCGTCCAACAGTTGAAGAAGGTTCACGCTCACGTATGAATATACCGTTTATTTGGGCAAAAGGCAAAGAAGATTTGCAGGATAAGTTTATGAAATTTTCGCAAGAGCGTAATATTGTTGGTATAAAGGGACATCGCTCAGTAGGAGGATTCCGTGCATCAACATATAATGCCTGTACAACCGATGATATTAAAACATTGGTTAAGTGTATGCAAGATTTTGAAAAAGAAGTATAATTATTAATAATAAGACGTATTGAACTATAAAGAAACCTCTACGTATCTTTGCGTTTTTTGCGGTTAAAAATAATAAACATATGAAAAAAATATTAATAGCTACCCAAAAACCTTTTGCACCTGCTGCAGTTTCGCAAATGAAAGATGTTGCCGAGGGTAAAGGTTATAAAATTGAGGTATTTGAAAAATATGCCGAACAGTCCGATTTTGTAAATGCAGTAAGCGATTGCGATGCAATGATAATACGCAGCGACAAAGCTACAAAAGAAGTGTTTGAAGCAGCAAAAAACTTGAAAGTAATTATTAGGGCAGGAGCAGGTTATGATAATATTGACCTTGAGGCTGCAACTGCAAACAATGTTGTTGCCATGAATACGCCGGGGCAAAACTCGAATGCTGTGGCCGAATTGGCTCTTGGTATGATGGTTTATTTGGCACGAAATGGTTATAACGGTAAAGCAGGAACCGAACTCCGTGGCAAAAAGCTCGGAATTCATGCTTACGGTAATGTAGGCCGCTATGTTGCCAATATTGCCAAAGGCTTTGGGATGGCAGTTTACGCCTTTGACCCTTTTGTTGAAAAAGAAAAGATGCAGGCTGACGGAGTAACACCTGTTAGTTCAGTTGAGGAGCTATACTCTACATGCCAATATATTTCGTTGCATATTCCGGCAAACGATAAAACCAAAAATTCAATAAACTTTGATTTATTAAACAAAATGCCAAAAGGTGGCATATTGGTTAATACCGCACGTAAAGAGGTTGTTGATGAACAAGGATTGCTGAAGCTAATGGAGGCAAGAAATGATTTTAAATACATTTCAGATATAGCCCCCGATTGTGCCTCCGATTTTGAAGCAAAATATGAAGGACGTTTTTTCTTTACACCTAAAAAAATGGGCGCACAAACATCAGAGGCTAACATTAATGCCGGTATTGCAGGTGTAAATCAAATTATTGATTTTATAGAGAATGGCGATGAAACTTTTAAGGTAAATTAATTAATAATCAATAATATGGCTATTATAAAACCGTTTAAAGGGCTACGCCCACCAAAAAATATAGCAAGCACATTGGCTTGTTTACCATACGATGTAATGAACTCCGATGAAGCCGCCGAAATGGTCAAAGGCAAACCCGAGTCGTTACTGCATATAACAAAAGCTGAAATTGACTGCCCTGCAGGTATCGATGTTCATGCTGACGAAGTTTACAACAAGGCGGTTGACAACCTTGCAATGTTTAAAGAAAAAGGCTGGTTAAAAACCGATGCCGAAGCTAAGTATTATATTTATGCGCAAACCATGGATGGGCGTACACAATACGGTATTGTTGGTGCTGCTGCCTGCGATGATTATAACAATGGCATTATTAAAAAGCACGAGCTAACCCGCCCCGATAAAGAAGAAGACCGTATGGTGCTTACCCGTTATTTGAATGCTAATATTGAGCCTGTGTTTTTTTCGTATAAGGCTGTGCCCGAAATTGATGCTATTGTTGAAAATATAGTAAAAAACGAAAAAGCAGAGTACGACTTTGTAGCCGAGGACGGGTTTGGTCACCATTTATGGCCGGTTAATGATGCAGATGCTAATAAAAAATTAGAAGAGCTTTTTGTAAATAAAGTTCCTTTTACTTACGTTGCCGATGGGCATCACCGTACGGCTGCGGCTGCACGCATTGGTGCTGAAAAAATGGCTAAAAATCCCAATCATACCGGTAATGAGGAGTACAACTTTTTTATGGCTGTGCATTTTCCCGATAACCAGTTAAAAATTATTGATTATAACCGTGTTGCCAAAGATTTAAACGGGCTTACCGAAGAAGCATTTATGTCTAAGCTTCAGGAGGTTTTTGAAGTTTCTGAAATGGGAACCAACATATATAAACCTGCAAAACTGCACGAATTTAGCATGTATATGAACGGTAAGTGGTATAAACTTAATGCCAAACAGGGTACTTATAACGATAACGACCCGATTGGCGTTTTAGATGTTACAATTTTATCGAAATTGGTTTTTGATAATATTTTGGGAGAAAAAGACCTTCGCACTACAACCAAAATTGAGTTTGTAGGCGGTATTCGAGGACTTGATGAGCTTGAAAAACGCGTTGACAGCGGAAATATGAAAGTTGCTTTTGCACTTTTTGCCGTATCAATGCAGCAGCTTATTGATATTGCTGATACAGGAAATATTATGCCACCAAAAACAACATGGTTTGAGCCAAAGCTACGCTCAGGCTTGGTAATTCATGAATTGTAAATTTTTAAGAAAATAAATAAAAAAGGCTGTGCAGAAATGTTCAGCCTTTTTCCTTTTAATATCAAAATTAACTTAATTTTGTATTTAAAAAATAATAAAAATGAGTATTGCAGAAAATTTGATATCAGTTAAGAAGGAACTATCCGAAGAAATAAAACTTGTTGCAGTCTCAAAAACAAAACCTAATAATTATATAACTGATGCCTATAAAACAGGGCATAGGGTTTTTGGCGAGAATCGTCCACAAGAGCTCAAGCAAAAAGCTGGCGAGCTGCCAAATGATATCGAATGGCATTTTATTGGGCATCCGCAAAGTAAGCAGGTTAAGTATTTTGCGCCGTTTGTTAGTTTAATTCATGGGGTTGACAGTCTTAAACTGCTGCAAATTATTGATAAAGAAGCGTTAAAAAATAATAGGATAATAAACTGTTTGCTAGAGTTTCATATTGCCGATGAGGAATCAAAATTTGGACTTGATATAGATGGTGCAAAAAATATTTTAAGTGATGCAGAATTTAATAATCTAAAAAATATCAGAATTTGTGGTGTTATGGGTATGGCAACATTTACTGATGATTTGGAGCAGGTTAGAGGTGAGTTCAAAAATCTAAAATTAATATTTGACCAAATAAAACAAGCCTTTTATGCCAAAACCGATTATTTTAAGGAGATAAGCATGGGCATGTCTGCCGATTATAAAATTGCTATACAAGAGGGAAGCACTATGGTACGAATAGGCAGCAGTATTTTTGGAAGCAGGAGTGTTTAGATAAGAAGTAATGGTAACGAATAGCCATATTTATAGTTGATAAAATTTTGTATGGATATTATAGAAAATAATTTTCAGATTGCAAATTAAACAAGTAGGTTATTTGATTTTTTTAAGTAATGTTTTTCGATCAATACCCAGAATTTTAGCAGCTTTTGTTTTGTTACCATTAACAGAAGATAGCACATTTGTAATATGTTCAATTTCCATATCGGCTAACGTTCGATTTACACTTTTACTATTTTGAACTGTATGCCTCATTGAAATTGGTATATCTGGTAAATCAATAACTAATTCATCACTCATTGCTACCAAACGATGAACTGTATTTTCAAGTTCTCGGACATTACCTGGCCAATAATAATCCCGAAATATTTTTATAACATCATCAGTAAATTGCAGAATCTTTTTCCCGGTTTCATCAGCATATTTTTTAGCAAAATAATTTATCAATAAAGGTATATCATCTTTACGTTTGCGAAGTGGAGGGATATTGATGGGGATAATATTTAAACGATAGTAAAGATCTTCACGAAATGTCCCCTTTTCTATTAATAAATTCAAATCTACATTAGTGGCAGTAATTATTCTCAAATCAATTTTTTGTGATTTATTTGATCCAATCATATTCACTTCTTTTTCTTGAAGGACTCTCAATAGCTTTGCTTGCATTGCAAGAGAAGTGTTGCTTATTTCATCTAAAAAAATAGTTCCACCATCAGCAGCTTGAAAAAAGCCACCACGTGTTTCATATGCCCCGGTAAAAGCACCTTTAATATATCCAAATAGTTCACTTTCAAGCAAATTCTCAGGAATTCCACCACAGTTTACAGCAATAAATGGAGACGAACATTCTAAACTATTATAATGAATAGCTCTAGCTACTAACTCTTTTCCTGTTCCTGTTTCGCCTGTTAAAAGAATGGTGGCTTTTAGTTTAGATGCTTTTGAGATAGCTCTAAAAACCTTGATTATTTCTGTTGAACCGCCAATTATTCCGCTTATTAGTTTTTGTTCTTTCGGAGTATTTTTATTTACAAGCAACCTATCTGTCTGTTTTTTTAGCGCACGGGCAACAGTATCAAGCAGCTCCAATGTTGTAAATGATTTAATTAAATATTCATCAGCTCCTAATTTTACAGATTTAATAGCATTTTCTATTGACGGATGACCTGTAATTACAAGCACTTCAGTGTTTTTGTAGTTTTCTCTTACGTGACGTACTAATTCCAATCCATCAATATTTGGCATTTTAAGATCAGTTATCACTAAATCTAAAGACATTTCTTCTAAAAACGATATAGCATCAATAACATTTGTTACAGTATATACCACATAACCTTTATTTGTTAAGTTTCGTCGTATAATTTCCAGCATATTATCGGAATCATCAACCACTAAAACTTGAGGCTTTTTATTCATTCTTATTAATTTTAGGAAAAACAATCTCAAAGCGAGTGCCTACACCAAGTTTGCTTTCTAATTTAATTTTACCATTATAAGTTTTAACAATTCCATGTACTACCGAAAGGCCAAGCCCTGTATTTGTTTCAGAACTTTTCATTGTAAAAAAAGGATCAAATACTTTAAGAATATTATCTTCTGATATACCAATTCCTGTATCTTGTATTACAAGAATTATGTTATTATTGTTAGAATAAGTTTGCATTATTAGATTTCCACCATTGGGCATCGCCTGAATTGCATTTACACATAAATTTATAATTACTTGATGTATTTGTACCGGGTTTGCTTTAATATGCGGTAAATTATTTTTCAATATTTTTACAATTTCAACATTTTCCTTTTTGCATCTTGATTCTAAAAAATATAGACCATCATTAATAATTGTATTTAGGTTGACAATTTCACTAGGTTCCTCCTGATATCTTGAAAATGTTTTTAATTTTCTGATAACCTGGCGTGCATGTATGGAAGCATTTATTATTTTGTCTAAATCATTTATTACTGATTTTGATAGATTATTTTCAGATTGAATTAATTGTGCAAAACCAAGAATACTACCCAATGGCTCATTCAATTCATGTGCAATGCCTGCTGTTAACTCCCCAATAGTAACTAGCCTATCTGCATGCATTAACTTACTCTCAAGTGTTTTCTTTTCTTTAGCATCTTCATGCCTTTTTATAATTAATGATAGTTTTTTACCGATACTCTCAATTAATTTTCGTTCCTCTTTTAAAAAAGGTCCTTCATCTAACTCGGCAGTTTTCTGTAAATATGATATTTCAATAAATCCCCTATTCTTTTTATTTACAGAAATATTTGAGGATTGAAAACATGAGGATGATTTATAATTTGAAGTGATATAGCTTTTTCCATCCAATACTATTCTAGCACAAGTAATTTCAGGATATTGCCAGCCTTTAGGTAAAACATTTAAAATATCGTTAAATATTTCATGCAAGCTATTGCTTTGCTTTAAATATGATATTTCTGAGATACTATATAAACAGTCAAGCTCTTTTATTCGCTCATTAAGTGATGCTTTTATTTTATTAATATGTGAATTTTGATCCATAGTTCCCATAGTCTTTTTTAACATCTCAAAGTTACATAAAATATTTTTTCTTAATTTTTAAGTCATTTTGGTATCAAATAGTGAGTAAATATTACCTACTGGGTAATATTTACTCACTATTTGATATAATTTTTATACTCTTAATTTAAGCTCATAAAAAAAAATAAAAAAAGTTTGTACGAGTTATTGTAAAGATATACAAAGCTTTATGTTTTATTTTAGCTATTTTTTTATTAGTTACTGAGTTCATATAATTCATTTGGCACTCTGATTGCCTTTGTATATGAAATTATTAAATTATTAATTTAAAAATATATATTATGAAAAAGAAAATTAAAAAAGAAAAGGAAAAATCAGAATATTCAGGTTTGTGCTCTAATTGTGATAATCGCCAAAATTGTAAAATCAGAGATAAAAATTTTGTTGTTTGGCATTGTGAAGAATATGAGTAATACCATTTTAAAATCAAAATTAATGGTCTCCCCTAGAAAAACGAGAGTAAATAATGCCAAAGTAGAGTCAAAACTAATATACAAATGCTAATAAAGTATATCGGTAACTTTGATTCACAATAGGTATAAAATAACAAACGAGTATAGTAAAAATTATTCTGAATGAAAGCAAACATGGAGATTAGTGAATTTATTTCATCTGTAATTAATAAAAATCCCGGTGAAATTGTATTTCATCAAGCAGTTTTGGAAGTTGCAGAATCAATAATTCCATTTATTAATGAACATCCAAAATATGGAAAATACAAATTATTGGAAAGCATTATTGAGCCCGAAAGGATAATTATGTTTAAAGTGCCTTGGAAGGATGATTTTGGCGAACTTCAAATAAACAAAGGTTATAGAATTGAAATGAATGGTGTTCTTGGTCCATATAAAGGAGGATTGCGATTTCATTCTACTGTAAATCTTGACACACTTAAATTTTTAGCTTTTGAGCAGATATTTAAGAATAGCCTCA
Source organism: uncultured Bacteroidales bacterium (assembly GCA_965370965.1). Taxonomy (GTDB): domain Bacteria; phylum Bacteroidota; class Bacteroidia; order Bacteroidales; family SZUA-534; genus GH45. The sequence continues at coordinate 1,295 of CBDUWQ010000049.1, read as the reverse complement.
CAACATTAATGTTAGGAGGTGGTAAAGGAGGCTCTGATTTTGATCCAAAAGGGAAATCGGATAATGAAATCATGCGTTTCTGTCAAAGTTTTATGACCGAATTATATCGGTTTATTGGTGCTTCAATTGATGTTCCTGCAGGAGATATTGGTGTTAGTGGTAGAGAAATTGGGTTTCTTTTTGGTCAATATAAAAAATTGACAAACAAATTTTCCGGAGTACTTACCGGTAAAGGAACTAACTGGGGCGGTAGTGTGCTTAGACCCGAGGCAACAGGCTATGGCGTTGTGTATTTTGTTGAAGCAATGTTAAAAACTATTAACAAAACTATCAAAGATAAAAAAATAGCTATATCCGGATTTGGAAATGTTGCTTGGGGAGCAGCACTTAAGGCAACTGAGTTAGGAGCAAAAGTTGTTACATTATCAGGTCCTGACGGTTATATATATTGCTCAGATGGCTTAAGTAGTGAGATGATTGATTATATGGTAGAACTTAAGTACACGAATATAGATGAAATTAGACCATTTGCTGAAGAATTTAATGTTAAGTATTTTGCAAATAAAAGACCATGGGAAGTTAAAGCTGATATAGCTTTACCTTGTGCAATACAAAATGAGCTTGATGAAAATGATGCATTGAATATTATTAAAAATAAATATATATGTGTTACTGAAGGAGCTAATATGCCATGCACAATAGATGCAATTAGTTTATTTATTGAAGCAAAAATTCTTTATTCTCCAGGAAAAGCATCAAATGCAGGGGGAGTTGCCGTTTCCGGACTTGAAATGGTTCAAAATTCAATATTGTCATCATGGTCAAAAACAGAGGTAGATGAAATACTCAAAAGCATTATAACTAATATACATGCTACCTGTGTAAAATATGGAAAAACATCTGATGGATATATTGATTACACAAAAGGAGCTAATATTGGTGGGTTTGTAAGAATTGCAGATTCAATGATAGAACAGGGAGTTGTATAAACTACAAATAACAAAAGAAATAAAATGATTATTAATAATATTATTTAACTCATAGATTAACCATTTTGAGTTAATGACTATTTGTTTTTCAATTTGCACATTGCATAGTTTGGTTTGATTATGTTTTATCCATAATAATTGTGTGAATTTAATGGGGCTGACTTATTAAGACATTAATGTCTTTTTAAGCAGCCTCTTTTTTTAGCTGAACTATTCTTTATCCGAGAATAATAATTTCAACAATAATACCAAATAAATACACTCATGCGTATTCAAAGAAAACCAAACAACTATAGGTTTTATTTT
>CBDUWQ010000048.1:0-21156 GCA_965370965.1 uncultured Bacteroidales bacterium | reverse complement strand
GATAATCAATATGTTAACTGCTTTTTCAAAAAGTTTATGAATTATTCAGGTTAAGTTTTTTGTTTGTTCTGCATGATTGGTAATTTTCAAAGTTTTGAATTGTTCAATTTAGGTATTAATCAAAATTGCACCAATTTTCTGTAAGCAGCCAGTCAGGACCTTCTTGATAGGTTTTATTTTCTCCGTCTGGCGGTGGCAAGTACTCCTGAGCATCAGGATAATCGAAAAAGTTTTTCTGCATAGCAAGCATTGCTGTAGATACTAAGCCTGTTGGATCTCTTGGGTCGGCTTCGCGTGCAATTGTATGAATCCAGTTGTTTTTTCGCGAGTAGGGACATACTGCAAGGCAGATACGGCAACCCCGTGGGTGCGAAGTGGCAACAGTGTTCCACATTCTAAAGCATTTGTCTTGGTCTAATGTCCAGCGTTTGTAACCCCTTGTAACAATTTCGGGTGTATCCGTTTTGCTAATTGCACCGCTTGGGCAACTGTCGGCGCATATCTTGCATTTTTCGCAAAACTCTTTTATTCCAATTTTTATTGGTTTGTCGGGTTCCAAATCTATATCAGTAGTAACAGCAGCAAGCCTTGTATTGGCACCTAATTCAGGTGTTATTAATATTGAGTTTCTTCCCAATTCGCCTAATCCTGCATCTATTGCAAGTGGCGGCATAGCAATTTCGTATGATGTTGGGGGTACATGGGCTCTTGACGAATATCCAATATTACGTATAAACGACTCAAGTTTTCCGCCAATAACCCGCAATTGCGAATAAGCATCGTACGAAGTGCCATAAGTTGGGTTAGCATACATTGAGTCCCATTCGTGTGGAACTGCAATTACCACGGCATATTTCCAGTGTTTAGGTACTTCATAATCAGTTTTCCCTACACCCCTTAAGTATCCTTGATATACCCAGTTGGGGTTCACCTTGGCTATGCCTACCAGTGTAGCTCCAAATGAGTGGGTTATCTTTTTAATTAAGTCTGATGCATGCTTTGGTGATTTAAAAGGTATTTTGTCGGGATTTGTATTCTTAAAATCCCATTCGTCAGGCGGGCAATCGGGTTGGGCAGGAAAAGCCCCCGGACCTCTTAATAAACTTGAGTGAGCAGCAGACCATGCATCGGCAAGCGCATATCTGTTTTTATATTTTTCCCAGTTAGCATGTTGTTTTTGAGCCATTTTACCGGCCAAATGAAATTCTTTTAAGCTGTCGGGGTTTTTTGTATAATAGCTTTTTAGTGGCTCGGGAAGTGCTTTAACACCCATGTCGGCTTTCCACTTATTTTTAGTATGCTTTGAATACATTAGGCGGTAAAGCTCTCCGTTTCGTTTAAAAATATCTTCAACATATGTAATACGTCTTGCAGTTCCCACCTTTTCATGAACTATATCGTTGGTATAAAATGGTTTACGGTTAAAAAACTGATCATCGCCTGTTTTATTTTTACCAATACCCGTATAGCTAGTTGGATTTTTACCTGCTGCTATACCAGCACCTGCAATACCGCCTAAACCTAATGCACCACTTAATAGCCCGCTTACTTTAATAAAAGTTCTCCTGTTTATGTTCATCTTTAATTTTATTAAGTTATTACTTGTTTTTAATTAACATAAGTTGTTGTGTATTAAAACTTAAATGCTTAAACAAATAATAGTTTCAAATGTAACTAAAATATATAATTATTTTCAATAATTATATTCCTTTTTTCTATTTTTGCACATATTTTATTATTTACTATGAGCTATATATTTGAAAATTCAATTGGTAAACTATCTCGGCAAACAGCAAGTAGTATTGGTAAATTAATTTCCCATAAATTTAAAGAAAATGTTTTTGATTATGATTCAAGAGATTGGATGTACATTTCGTTTATCAATAATACAAAAAACATTAACCAAAATGAGCTTGCCAACAGCATAGGTTTTAATAAAGTTATGATAAACCGAGGTATAGATAGACTTGTAAAACTTGGTATTGTAGAACGGTTAAAAATAAGACAGGATAATCGTGTAAATACGTTGTTATTAACTAAAAAGGGCAAACTTTTATATAAAAAGCTAAAGATTATTGTTGAAGGAACTTTTAAAACAATTTTTAAAGATATTGATAATTCACAAAAGCAACAGTGTATTGAGGTTTTAGAACTGATACTCAATAATATTGAAACTGCTAATTAGTGCCAGCAAGAAACCCACCATTTTTTTAAGTTTTTGACCTGTCTGCCAAGGTACGCCAGGTAGGTAAGAAAACGTCAAATTCAAGCCCGCCTTAAGGTAAACCTGAACAAATTAGTCGGGCAGGGTGTGCGAAAAATTTAAACCGCAGAATACTAGTGTATTTGAGGATTTATATTTTGAGTAATAACCTGTCAGCCGACTAGGCAGGCGCAGAAGTTGGACTTTATATACAAACTCTAATTAGTTTGTATATAAATACCGCTTAATACTTTTTTTTGGGGTTTTCACAAATTCCTCATCTTGAATTTCAACATGTGCAATGTTCATATAGTTGGGCATTTGTTGATTTAACTCTTTTTGGCTGTTTTCAATCTCCTTTTTTATTGTCTCCTTACTAAACCCATCTTGTTCGGCTTTTTCGGTATCGGGTACAATAAGTGCATGCAGCTTTCCTTGTTTTTCAACTACCAACGACTCCATTACGTAAGGCATATTGTTTATTTCGGCTTCAATCTCTTCGGGGTAAATATTTTGACCCGATGCGCCAAGTATCATATTTTTGCTACGCCCTTTTATAATTATATAACCCTGTTTGTTCATAACACCAAGGTCGCCGGTTTTTAGCCAACCATCTTCGTCAATAGCTTCTTTAGTAGCTTTTTCGTTTTTGTAATATCCCAACATAACATTTGAGCCTTTTACCATAATTTCGCCTTCAACCTTTTCGGGGTGGGGCGAATCAATTTTAACTTCACACTGTGGTATTGGTGTCCCACAGCTAAATTTTTGTGCTTTGTCCCACGATGAAAAACTAATTAATGGGGCACATTCTGTCATTCCGTAACCCACGGCAAATCTAAATCCAATCTTCTTTAAAAAGCTTTCTACCTCTTTGTTTAAAGCTGCACCACCAATAATAACTTCAATAAAATTACCGCCAAACGACTCCTCAAGCTGCTTTTTTACTTTTTTATAAACAATATTTTTTAGCAACGGTAATCCTAACATAAATTTTGGAAGTCCTTTGCTAATTGCAGGTTTAATTTTATTTTTAAATACTTTTTCAATTATTAATGGTACCAAAACAACAACTCGCGGTTTAACCTCTTTAAAAGCTTGTAAAATTATTTGGGGCGATGGTATTTTACCTAGAAATGTAATGTGGCAGCCCATTGAAAACTCCAACAAAAACTCAAAAGTTAAACCGTATGCATGTGCAAGCGGCAAAAACGAAACAATAGTGTCTTTTGGTTTTAAATCAATAATAGTTTGTCCAAATTCAATATTGGCAGCAAAATTACCATGCGTAAGCATTACACCTTTTGATAATCCCGATGTACCCGATGTATATGAAATTGTAGCCAACTCATTGTTAGGTATTTGTTCAAGTGAAAATGATTTGGCTGTTATGTCTATTTTGGTTTTTTGAGCTTTATTAAAAATCGATTTCAAGTTTTTATTTGAGGTATGTAATATTTCATAACTGTCAAGTGATATGAAACCAATAATATTGGGGAATTTTGATACGTCGAGCTTTTCAAAAATATAGTCAGAAATAAAAAACAGAACGGCATCTGAATGGTTAATTGTAGTTTCAATATTTGCGGGTGGAAAATCCTGAAGCAAAGGAACAGAAACTGCTCCGTAGCTTATGGTGCTCATAAATGTAATGGCCCATTTGCTGTTATTTCTCCCTATTTGTGCAATTTTATCACCTTTTTTAATACCAAATTCTTTAAAAAAAAGTTGAAGTTTTTTTATCTCTTTTGCAGTATCCTCATAAGTTAATGTGTCTTCGTTAAAATTTGATAGCGCCTTATTGCTCCAATTGCTTTTAATGCTTTTTTCAATGTACTCTACAAAAGATAACATAATTATAATGATTTAAATTAGAAAAAAACCCTTTTTAACCCGCTCTCATGAATAACTGGGGTTATTTTTGCAAGCACAAAGTAGATATTTTGTGTGTATTACAAAAATTATTTATCTATTATTTGACTAATGGTTTAATTATGAATAATTTACATAATTTTACTCTTTTTCCATTTCCGATAAAAGAAGGTCAACCTCACCTTTTGTATCTTTAAGCTTTTTTTTGCAATTTTTAAGTAGTGTCGAAACCTTTTTTACTTTTATTGATAGTTCATCAACACTCAACTCATCATTTTCAATTTCCTCAATTATTGCTTCAATTTCAGCAATAGCTTTTTCGTAAGAGAATTCTGTGGCCATATTTTTCTTTTTTAGGCAAATTTATGATTATTTACGTTTAAGTTCCAACAAAAATCAATGCTAATTCCTAAAATTCTCATGGGTTTTTATTAGTGCTTATTATTGAGCATTTTGTACAATAAGCAATTCACTAATTAGTGGACAGAGATGAAAATATTTCTTGCGAATTCTAACTCAATACATGCGTATTCTAATTCAATGTTGTAATTTTGATAAACGGTACTTAAACATCCTCTAATTATCCGTAAATTGGTACGTTATAATTAATTCAAATCATTCTAATATATTTTATAGTAAAACCAAACAATAATTAACGATAATACGTATAATTATTTTGTAGAAAAATCATTTTAAATCCCAATATTATGAAAACAAATTTACTTTTTACCAAAATTGCAATTATTGTAACGCTTTTAATAGGAACGCTTACAATTGTAAATGCCCAAAATGTGGCAATAACAGACGAAGATTATGATGCCGATGCAGCAGCAATGCTAGATATTTACTCGACATCAAAAGGTTTGTTAATACCAAGGGTTGGGTTAGTTAGCATTGATAATCCAATATCTGGTATCAAACCCGTTGGTTTATTAGTATGGAATACCACAGACAACTATTCTGGTGTAGGATTCTATTTTTGGAATGGTACCGATTGGGAACTGGTAGGTAGTAATGCTGTATTTTCAAATGGGTTAACACAATCAGGAAATGATGTTAAGTTAGGAGGTAGTTTAACCGGTAATACAACTATTACAACAGGTGAAAACCAAATGGAGTACTCTGTGGGAACAGGGCTGTTTAAAATAAACCTTACAAGTACAGGTGATTTTACAATTTATGACAATAATAGCACTTATTCTTGTTTTACTTTTAGAGATAATGGAAATGTAGGTATAGGTACAACTGCACCGTTACATTCTCTTCATATTAGAGATTTTAATTCAAAAACAGATGGTACCGATGGTGTTTACATTGATATTCAGAACAGAGGTAACTATTTATATGAACAATCGGGTATAAGGTTTGCAAATTACAGCTCGACCACAAATGCATTTAGGGCAGGTATTTTTTTCAGGCGTACCAACAGTCCTGCTTCTATTGATGGCGATTTATACCTTGCAAATAATACAGGAGGCAATGTTGATTATAGCGATGCTGCACTAATTGTTAAACCAAACAAACGTATTGGTATAGGCACCAGCAATCCGGGTGCTTTATTAGATGTTAATGGTGATTTATTATTATACAGGGGTGTAGCGGTTAATGAATTCTCAACTGATACAGATTTGGGTGGTAAATACCCAAGTGATGCAGCTGTTCCAACCGAAAAAGCCGTTAAAACTTATGTTGATGGCAATGCAGGCTCAGGATTTACCGGTACCGGTACTGCAAACTATATACCAAAATGGACAAGTGCCTCAGCTCTGTCAAGCTCAATTATATACGAAAGTACTAACAAAATTGGTATTGGAACAACAGCACCAACTTCAAAATTAGTTGTTTATGGCAATAATGGACAAACAGACGATGATGCAATTTTTGAAGTAAAAAATGATGCAGGGCAAACAGTTTTTGCTGTTTACCCTAAAGGGGTTCGCATAAATGTCGCTGAATCAGTAGTTAAAGGTAAAGCCACAGGCAGTCATGGGGGATTTGCTGTAGGTGGATTTAGTGGAAAAGATTTAAACAATGCTCAGGAATATCTTCATGTAACAAAAGATAGTGTTCGCATATATCTTGATGAATCAAAGGCTGATCATGGAGGATTTGCAGTAGGTGGATTTAGTGGAAAAAGTAGTAGTAGTTTAATGCAAATTGAAAAGAAAAATTATTTTATTGGGCAGGATGCAGGTATGAAAACAACTGGTGATTTTAATAGTTTTCTTGGATATCAGGCAGGAATGAATAATACCACAGGGGCAAATAATGTTTTTATTGGATATTGGTCAGGTCTTTTTAATCAAACAGGTAAACAAAATGTTCTTATTGGAATTGCTGCGGGTTGGCTCAATAAAGATGGAGATAACAATGTGTATATTGGTAATTATGCAGGTTTTGGGGGAGCATTAAATGTTGGAGGCGCAAGAAATGTGTTTATAGGTGTAAAAGCAGGGGCATTAGTAAAAACCGCATTAAGTAATGTTGCTATTGGTGATAGTGCTGCATATAAAATAACAACAGGTGAACATAATACTATAATAGGTTCCGAAGCTGGTGTAAACATTTCAACTGCTGAGGAGAATACTTATTTAGGTTACCATTCAGGAGTATCAATGAATGGTACTCGTAACACATTTATTGGAAGTAAAACAGGGGGTGCCGGAAATGCAGGTACAACTACCATTAGTGCAGGTATGAAGAACGCAGGTATTGGATATTATGCACTCTATAACCTTACTGAAGGTGATTTTAATGCAACATTAGGTTGTTATGCAGGTTTTAATATCTCAACCGGAACCTATAATACCATGATAGGATATTATGCAGGGGGGGCAAATAATGGAACAGGTAATGTATTTATTGGTAGTAATGCTGGTAATGGTACAGCTTTTACATCAGTAAACAATAAACTGGTTATCCATAACGCAGGCACGAACACTACCAGTGGTCCTTTAATTTATGGTGACTTTACTAGCAAATATCTTTATATAAATGGAACGTTGCATGCACGAAATGATGTGGAAATTGGGGGAGACTCTGATATGTGTGATGGTAGTGCCGAATATCTGAAAATTGAAGCACAAAGTGATGATTGGTATGTTGGTGTGAGAAATGAAACTACTGCAAGTTTAACTGATTTTTATATTGGTTTAAACAGTTATGAAGTTAGTGCAAAGCTAATGATTGAAAATGATGGAACCGTTAAAATTGGTACTACTTCTACTAGAACTAAAAAGTTTTATGTTAATGGTACTGCTGGTGGTACTTCAACTTGGGGCGTTGTTTCTGATAAACGCTGGAAGAAAAATATCAGCCCTTTAGATAATTCGTTAAATAAAATATTAAACCTTAATGGGGTTAATTTTGATTTTAGAATTGATGAATATACGGATTTCGATTTTGATTCAACACGTCAGGTTGGGTTTATAGCACAAGAAATACTTAAAGTAATTCCTGAAGTAGTTAGTAAGGATGGAGATGGCTTTTATTCAGTGGAATACTCTAAGGTAGTGCCTATATTAGTTGAGGCAATAAAAGAGCAGCAAAAACAGATTGACAAACAAAAAACTGATAATGAGCAGTTAAGGACTGAACTTAATGAATTAAAGCAGTTAAAAAAAGACCAAAATGATTTAAAAGTTGAAATTGAGAAGCTAAAAGAAATTCTAAGTGCATCTGCAAAAAAATAATTATTTCAAGGCGTTGCCTTAAATAGTATTTAAAAAAAAAGATTTTGAAAAACTTTAAAATTTGAGCAGATGAAAAAATATATAATAATAACAGCTTTAATAATAGCAACCTTTCAGCTCTTTGGGCAATATGGTATTAAAAACCAAGGAGGCATAATTAAAGTTGACAATGGAGCATCAATAATAATTACCGGAACCAACGCTGGTTTTAAAAACTTTGAATATGGCGTTGTTGATTTAGATGGCGTAATAGAGATTGAAGGTAATTGGTATAACGATTCGGGTGACGACCCTGTGTTTATTAATATTAATGGTATTGGTAGTGTAAAATTTACCGGTAGCTCGGCTCAGAATATAGGCGGCACAAACTATACCCATTTCGAGAATCTTTATCTTAATAATTCGGCAGGAATATCATTAGGATATTTTACCCAAGTTGACAGCATACTATCATTAACCAATACAATATTAGAGTTAGATCAGTATGATATGCAGATTGGTTTAATTGATAACTTATCTGGCTCTTTTGGGGTGTCAAACATGATTGTATCGAGCAATGGTGGGTTTTTTAAGTTTAAACCAAAGTTAGATGTATATAACATAATACCACTTGGCGATGTTACGGATGACAATGAATACTCAAAAATTTACATAAGACCCTATACAGGTACCACGCTTGGTGCAAATGCCCTTATATCGACAAGGGTAGTAAATACCAAACACCCTAATAATACAAGTGGTACAGATTATTTAAATAGATATTGGCAGGTAGCTTCATCAGATATTACAAATTCAAATATCCGTATTTGGGGTTTTTACACTTCGGCTGATATAATAGGAACAGAAACAAATTTTGCACCGGGGCAATATGTTAACTCTTTATGGTCAGAGGGTGAGTTTATAAGTACTTCGTCAAACTATATAAGGTTTGGCAATTTAAGTGAGTTTGGCGATTTTACAGCCGGCGAAGCCGATGTTTTTGAAGTTTCAATAGCAATTAATAACGAAACAACTATTAATGAAAGTTCTGAAGATGGCGACTCTATTTTGGTTACCCTCACAAACGGAACATTTGTTGCTAACCCCAACGTTTCAAATTGGCAGATAAATAATTTGCCTCAGGGTGTAACCCTTGGCTCTGTTTCATATTTGTCAAGTACAACGGTACGCCTATACCTTTTGGAAAACCGAACTGTTGATTACGATTCGCCCATTACCGATGTTGAAGTAATGGTTGATTATAACGATGTTAACAACCTAAATTCAGGATCGATTTCTGATGATTCAGGTGTTACAATAACTGCAAGCAATGATACCGAATCAATCTCAATAGACGATGATGGTACAATAACCGAGGGCAGCGAAAATGGCGAAACAATTACCGTTACCCTTACGGGAGGTACTTTTTCTGACCCACTTAATACCGGTAATTGGGTTCTAAATAACCTTCCAACGGGTGTAAATTATAATATTGTGCGTACCAATTCAACATCGGTTGCCATTAACCTAACCAGCAATACAACTGTTGATTACGATGTTGATATAACAAATTTTGAGGTTATAGTGCCCGATACCGATACTGATGACTACACAGGTAGCGGGTTATCAGATAATACAGGCGTAACCTTTACTGCAATAGTTGAGTCTTATTCCATTGCCATGGGAATGCTAAGCAGCCCTATAAATGAGGCCTCCGAGGATGGAGAAGTAATATGGATAAAAATATCAGAGGATACTTTTGTTTCTTCTTTAACAGGTAGCCATTGGACATTAAATAATTTGCCCGAGGGTGTATCATGGACAGGAACAATAAATAGAATTGCAAATGATTCGGTGCAAATAACACTATCGGGTAACCGAACTATTGATTATGATACTCATATTTCAAACATGAGTATAACTATTGATGCAGATCAGATTACAACATACACTAATAATATAATTGTTAGCTCAGGAGTAATTTTTACCGCATCAAACGATGTTGAATCGCTTACCTTATCGTTACCATCAATAATAAATGAGGGTAGCGAAAATAACGATACCATTACTGTCGATTTAACAAATGGCACCTTTTATAGCATATTAGATGAAACAAAATGGAGCATCAGCAATTTGCCGCAAGGTGTAAGTATTGATACTGTAGTTTATGTAAATGCAACAAAAGTTTATGTTATACTATCGGGTAATTCAACGGTTGATTATGATGCTGATATTGATATTAACCTATCAATTGACAAATCGCAGTTGGCCGATATTGATGCATCGCTTTCGGGTGCAGGGCAGGTTGTGCTAAAAGCAGATAATGATGCAGAATCAATAGCTATTTCAGGTACAATAAATGAGGGCGAGGAGGATGGCTCCACATTTGAGGTTGTTTTATCGGGAGGTACATACAACACTCCGCTTGACGGAAATAACTTTACCATTACAAACTTGCCTACTGGTGTAGAGGTTAATCAAATATCGTATGTTAATTCAACCAAAGTTAATATTACCCTTATAGGTAATGCATCTGAAGATTATGATACCGATATTACAAATACTACAGTTCTTGTATCTTCACTCGCCTTTAGTGTTAGCGATGGTAATATTTCAGATAATTTAGGAGTTACTTTTAATGCAACTGACGAGCAGGCAGAGATTGATTTAAGTGCCGAAACTATTTCTGAAAACAGTGAGGATGGACAGGTACTTATAGTTAGTTTAACAGAAGATACTTTTGCTAGTACAATTAATGCAACAAATTGTATAGTTCATAATCTACCAACTGGGGTGTCGGTTGGTAGCTATAACCCCAGTGATACCGAATTGGAGCTAATCTTATCGGGAAATAGGGAAATTGACTTTGATACAGATATTGATAGTATTTATGTTGAAATAACGGGCGATGGTTTACAGCAGCATAGTTATACTATTAAATCTGATAGTATTACCATTATTGCCGATGACGATATGGAAAGCTTATCAGTTGTTTCTCAAACTATTACTGAGGGTAACGAAAATGGTTCTGTTATAAAGGTTGTATTATCGGGCGGAACATTTGTTACTTCGCTAAATTTGGCAAACTGGAGTATAACAAACAGTCCTACCGATGTATCCATAAGTTCGGTATTGTATGTGGCGTACGATACTGTTGAGGTTACCCTTTCGAGGAATACCACCGACGATTATGATACTGATATTGAATTGGGATTATCGGTTGATAAAGCTGAAATTGATGATTATTTAGATGCACCTTTGGAGATAACCGATGGAGTTACTTTTGAGGCTATTATTGAACCAATAGCAATGACAATCAGCAATAATGGCATTCCTATTAATGAAGGTAGTGAAAATGGTGCTGAGATTTTAGTAACTATTGAAAACGATGAGTTTGTCTCTACCTTAACACTTTTGGATTGGACAGTTAGTTATCTTCCTACAGGAGTAATGGTTGATACCATAATACGTGAAACAAATACAACTGCAACAATTCAGTTGGCAGGTAATTCAACTAAAGATTATGATAATAATATTGATACCGTTAAGGTTGAAATACAAGGAACTCAGTTTGTAAATCAACAGGTTAATCTATCGGCAAATTCGGGTGTTGAAATTACAGCTACGCCCGATGATGAGACTATTAGTTTTGCAATAACCTCAATTAATGAGCGTGATGAAGACTTTGCCGAAATTACAGTAAATCTTTCGGGTGGTACATATACCGAAATATTAAATGATACATGTTGGACAATATCAAATCAACCATCGGGTGTAACGCTTGGCTCGGTGGTACGTAATTCATCAATGCAAGCCACATTAGTGTTGACAGGTACTTCCGATACCGATTTTGATACCGACCTAACATCATTTGCAGTTAGCGTACTCCCAAATCAGATAGATGACCATAGTGTTGGTAATTTAACCACTACAGATAATGTTACATTTGTTGCAATTAACGAGCAGTTATCATATAATATACCATTGGGTACGTTAACTGAAGATAATGTTAACGAAAGCACTATTGAACTAACACTATCGGGCGATGTGTTTGTTGATTATACCTTAGAAACAAACAATTTTATTCTTAGTAATGCGCCCGATGGATTAACAATTGGCATTATAGAATATATTGATGAAAATCATGCTAATGTAAAATTTTCATATGACCGTACAGATTTTGATGTTGATTATGATAATATGACAATTACAGTTAAAGGTGCTGAAATTGAAAGTGGAGGTGATATTATTACTGATGCATTTTTGGTAAAGGCTATTATTGAATTGCCATTTATTGAACTCTCTGATAATGGAATAGATGAGGGGAGCGAAGATGCAGGATATATTGTAGTTGTTTTATATGAAGATGAGTTTAAGCAGACATTAGATATGCAAAGCTGGGCAATTGAGAATTTGCCTGTTGGGGTTACAGTAAACTCATTAAGCAGAATTGATTCGGTTACCGTGAATATTATGCTACAAGGCAACCGTGGTCAAGATTATGATAATAGCATAACCAATACATCGGTTACAATCCTTTCTACCGAGTTGGTTGAGGGGCTTAGCAATGTGTCAGCTTCATCGGGGGTAATTTTTATTGCTTTTGATGATGGCGAATCAATTTCCTTTACCACAAAAAATATTCAGGAAGGTTCTGAGAATGGGGAATTGGTAACAATAAATCTTGCCGGTGGAACATTTGCAAGTACAATAAATCCTGAAACATGGCAATTTGAAAATATGCCCGAAGGTGTTCAGGTAACAAATATAATTGTTGTCGATTCTGTTACATCAACCTTACAGTTTTTAGGATATGCAAGCCAAGATTATGATACCGATATTGATAATTTTAAAGTTATTATACCGGCTGCAGATGTAAACGATATATTTAGTGGGCAGTTAGAGGTTGCCACAGGGGTAACGTTTATTGCCAAAACAGAACTACTTACAACAGAAGTTGTTGAATTGGCTGAAGGTAATTTAAACGGAGCATCAATGGTATTTTCTTTAACCGATGATTTGTTTGCCGACAACACACTTGAGCTTAACTCTTTTAGTCTTATAAATGCAATTAACGGATTGTATATTGATGAGGTTACCCATAAGAATGATACAGCGGTAACAATACTTTATAAGTATGATAATTTTGATTTTGATTCCGATTTTGAAATCCAATTGGAAATTGATGCTTCTGAGCTTGTTGGGGTTGCAAATTTGCAGTCGAATATATTTACCTTAAAAGCTAATAACGACGATGAAACGGTTACCATGAGCAACGATGCCGATGGAATTTTTGAGGGAAATGAAGATGGTGAAGTTGTAACTGTTAGTTTATCAGGCGGTACGTTTAATAGTCCGCTTACTACCGATGAATGGATGGTTTTAGGTATGCCCGAAGGTGTTGATTACTCAATTTTATATGTTGATTTGTATAAAGTAAATATTGAATTTACCACAAATACAACTATTGATTACGATAATGATATAGTTGAATTTAGCGTAGTGGTGCCTGCATCTGATGTTTCTGATTATAGTGGAAATAATTTCGAGCTTTCAGAGACGGTAACATTTACAGCATATAATGAATCATCACATATTAGTGCTTCGTTAAGTGAATCAAATCTTGATGGAATTGCCATACCAATTGTTTTAACCAACGAGGTATTTCTTGATGATATTTTTGATAATTCAAATTTTGTACTTAATAATGCGCCAATTGGCGTTACTATTTTAAATGTTAGTTATACCAATCAAACCGAAGCAAGTGTTCAGTTGGTATTTGATAATACCGATTTTGACGAAGATGTTACTGATTTTTGTATAACTATTATTGCTGATGAAATACGCGGACAAGCTGATTTAGGCAGTGATACATTAACAATAATAGCAGTTATTGAGCTTGAAGATATTATCATTTCGCATGATGGCTTAACCGAGGATAATTTGAATAATGCCTCTGTTGCACTTGCAACTTCACATGTTAAGTTTACTGATGATGTGCTTAGTATTGGCAACTTCACATTAAATAATGCTCCTTTTGGCTGTTCAATACAAAGTATTTCTTATGTTACAGATAGTACCGCAACTATTATACTTAACTACGATAATACCGACTTTGATACCGATAAGGAGATGTCAATAACGGTTAGCTCCAATGAATTGACTATAACTTCGTCAATAACATCAAATACATTGTTAATAGGTGCAATTGCTGATGTCGAGATTTTAAGATTGGCCGACGATGGAGAGGTAAAAGAAGGAAGTGAGGATAATGAGCAGATAACCATAACCTTAGAGGGTGGAGATTTTATTGAGTCGCCTAATTTTAGCAATTGGAGTGTTTTAAACCTTCCTATTGGTGTTGACGTCGATAACTTTTCACGTGTAAACGATACAGCAATACAATTTCAGTTGAACGGTAACAGTACTCAGGATTTTGATGAAAACAGACTTATAAACATTGAGATACCTGAATCGGATATAAACGAGGTTAATGGAAATATTACAAGTACAGATGGTTTTAATATTATTGCATATAATGATGCTGAGGTGATTACAATGACCGATGATGGAGAAATTCTTGAGGGGCAGGAAAATGGTGAAAAAATAGTTATTACAATGGTTGGTGGCACCTTTGCTACCGATGTCAAAAAAGATGGTTTTATAATTACAAACCTCCCATTGGGTGTCGAAATAGGTTCAGTTACAGTTGACTCTCCAACTCAGGTAACTTTAGAACTTTTGGGCAATGCCACAAATGACTATGATGGCGATATTAATGCAAATTTGGAAATTAATAACGAAAACATTTTTGATTATAATGATGACGTATATGTTATTAATGAGGGGGTTGTATTTATAGGTAATTATGAGCTTGAAGACAGGATATTGCATTTAGTAACAGAAGGATTATCTGAAGAAAATTTAGATGGTTATGTAATTTCAATTTATATTGAGCACGATGAGTTTATTGATGGAACTATTGATAATACTTCTTTTGTGCTAAATAATGCTCCTGTCGGAGTATCAATTGCATCGGTATCGTATTTTGATAATCACAGGGCAGAGCTGACATTAAGCTATGATGATACTGATTTTGATGAGGACGTTACAAATTTCTCAATAGAGATAGTAGCTTCTGAATTGGTTTCAGACGTTAATTTGGTAAGTGCCAATAAAACAATAATAGCCATTGATGAAACACCAACACTATCAGTATGGCATCCGGGACTTAATGAGTTGAACCTTGATGGTGCCGAACTTAATATCTCTTTGGATTTCGATACTTTTGTTGATGCAACTATTCCGGTATCATCAATAATATTGAATAATGCACCTGTTGGGTTAACAATTGGCTCATTTACTTATACTAACGAAACATTGGGTACGCTTGTGCTTGATTTTGATGGTGCTGATTTTGATATAGATATATTTGATTTTTCAATAACAATTGATGCAACAGAATTAACTTCGGCAACAGAGCTTACAAGTAATGCACTAACTATTATTGCTGCCGATGAAGATAATGGTAGCCTTATAGCATCGGTTAACGAACAAATGACCGAAGACAATATCAATAATTTTAATATCAAGCTGCAACTTGCAGGCGATACCTTTATTGATAATGCATTTGATTTATCAAACATAGTACTTTCAAATATACCAAAAGGTGTTTATGCTCAAAGTATTACATGGGTAAGTAATCAAGAGGCAACTTTGAATTTAAGTTATACGGGAGCCGATTTTGATACTGATTTTAATTTGTTTACGGTTGAGATTGAGTCAACCGAGTTAACAGGTGCCGATAGCTTGGTTAGTAATACATTGTCAATAGCTGCGGTTAACGATATTGAATCAATAAGTTTGGCAACAGCAACCGATATTGTTGAAGGTAATGAAGATGGTGCAATTATTACTGCTACAGTTTTAGGCGGAACATTTATCGAACCCCTTCAAGCAAACATGTGGGGGCTTAGTAACCTCCCTTCGGGTGTTAGTATCGATACTGTTGAATATGTTTCGTTAACTGAGGCAAATATTGTATTAAAAGTAAATTCGCAAATTGATTACGATGAAGATTTGGAAACTTATTTAACTATCGATCATTCGCAAATTGATGATTATACGGGTTTTGGTCTTAACTCATTAAATACAATTATATTTAATGCGGTTATTGAATTGCCAAATGTTTCAATTTCAAATCCCGGTTTAACCGAAAATAATCTTCAGGGACAGTTGGTTGATCTTAATTTAGGAGAAATGCATTTTGTTACATCAAATTTAGAGATTTCGCATTTTATTTTCACTAATTCACCACAAGGACTAAGTATTTCTGAGGTTATATATTATACTGAGGATTACGTACAATTAAAACTCTCTTTTGATTCCACCGATTTTGATTCTAATATGTTAATATCAGTGGAGGTAAACAGTGAAGTGTTGTCAATTGACGAATCTAAAGAGAGTAATACTATTGAGGTACTTGCAAATAATGATGAAGAGGTATTTACTATGACCGATGATGGCGAAATTGTTGAAGGCTATGAGGATGGAGAAGTTATTACCCTTAATTTAAAAGGAGGCGATTTTGTTGACGATATTACTTTATCGGGTTGGTTGTTTAATAATTTACCAAGTGGAGTTGTAGTTGGCTCAGTTGATAGGGTTTCCGATACATTGCTTCAATTTGTGTTATTGGGTAATTCAACAGTAGATTATGATACCAACTTAACTCAATTTGAAATTCAAATTCCTGAGTTATCATTTAATGATTATTCGGGTGATGCTGTATCGGTTATAGGTGGGGTTACGTTTATTGCTGTTCAAGAAGATGGTAGTTTGTCTATCTCAAATAATGAAGAATTAAACGAGCATAGTTTAAATGGGGCAAACATCAATCTTATGTTATCGGGTGCAACTTTTGTGGGTACAGCTAACAATATATCAGATATAACACTTAACAATGCACCCGATGGCTTATCGGTTGTTGGTTATTCTGTTATTTCAGATACTACTGCCAATATAGAACTTGATTTTTCAGGTACCGATTTTGATACCGATTTCCTTGATTTTAATTTACAGTTGGCATCAAGCCTATTATTGCCTGCACAAGAGTTAACAAGTAATACTTTACCTATTTATGCTAAAAACGAGCAGCTATTAATATCGCATGACGGTTTAACCGAGGATAATTTAGACGGAGCAGCAATTGGGTTGACTTTGGTTGACGAATATTTTGCGGATACAGAAATATTGAATTCTGCCATTACCATTATTAATGCACCAATTGGCACATCGGTTAGTAGTGTCGAATTTGTGAGTGATACTACTGCAACACTAAACCTTGCCTTTGATGGTACCGATTTTACTTCAAATATTATTAATTTCTTTATTGAATTAGATGCCTCAGAGCTGTTTGGAGCAAATAATTTAATTAGCAATAGTCTCGAAATTGAAGAAGGCACCTCTATTTTTGACAATAGTAAAATCAATGTAGATATCTTCTCAAATAAATCGACCGTATATATTAAAATTAATGAAATAACAGCATTTAAAGGTTCTGCTAAAATCTCAATATATGATGTAAAAGGTAAGCGTGTTTACTATTCTGATTTAGAACAGGTTGAATTAAATAAAATAGAATTAAATGTTTTAACCGGACATTATCTTGTTAAGGTTAATGTTAATGGCATTGTGTTTGTGAATAAAGTTTTCATATTACCTGAATAACAGGTATTTTTTTCATGGGTTTAATGGTTACAAAACACTCGCAGTTTTTCTGTCGGGTGTTTTGTTTTTTTAAACAATAGGGTTACATTTGGAATATGTTGATAAAAAACGGATTTATGAGTAAGGTATTTTGTACTATTATAATTGTATTTTGGTTTTATAATGCAAATAGTCAAGTTAATAAAACCGGATATCCCTTTTATTCGTATTATAATTCCGAGCATTATAATAGTGAAGATCAAAATTGGTCGATAGTTCAAGAAAATAATGGCTTAGTGTTTATAGCAAATAATTCTGGTGTTGTTTTACATTTTGATGGACAGAAATGGAGAAAAATTTTTACAACAAACGCATCAATTCGAGCTTTAGGAGTATCTGATAATGGATTAATCTTTCTTGGGGGTTTGAATAAATTTGGTTGTTTAAGACCTAACCTAAAAGGAAATCTTGAATATAATTCATTAGTAAATACGTTGGATACAACTATTTCAGGATTTTTTATTCAAAAAATTTATATTATTGGCGATGATGTTTATTTTTCGGCTGAAGAAGATTTATTATTTAAATATAATCAATTAAAAGATACAACCTTTATAATAAAATTGCCTTCTCATACATTATTTACATTTCCAGTTAATAAAACAGTTTACGGATCATCATATAATAAAGGTATTTTTCATCTTGATGGTGATTCTATTATTTCCTCAAAATCGGATGCTTTTTTCACATATAAAGATATTTTTTCCATAATTAGCGATTCGTCTAATTGCTATATAGTTACAGGAAAAAAAGGGATATATAAATATAATTTTGAGAATGAAATTAATAATATATTATTGCCAAATGCTCAAAATATTTTAAAGCATTCTATAATATATTCAGCTAGTAAAAAAGGTAATGAAATTGTTTTGGGAACATTATATGGTGAAAATGGGATTGTAGGCATTTCTACCAATGGAGATTTAAAATATTTATTCGATAGTCAGATAGGAATTAAAGATCATCTTGTTACATCGGTTAGTCATTGGCAAAATTCATTATGGGCATCTTTAAATATTGGGGTATCACATGTGGAGATAAATAATCCTATTAGGTTTTTTGGTGAAGAATCATCGCTTAAGGGGTACATAAATGATATATTTGTTTTTAACAGTACTTTGTATTTAGGTACCGATTTAGGAGTTTATTATTTAGTTTATAGTGATATAGATAAGCCTATATTTAAAAAAGTTTTGGGTATTGAGGGTCAGGTTTATAAGCTTGTAAAACATACTTCACAATCAAATGAGGAATTTTTATTAGCAGGCTCAACAAAGGGTATATTTCAGATAGATAATAAATTTAAGAAAGCTGTTAATATTGATGAGGAACTTCAATTTAAAAGCAAGGTTTTAAAAGATAGAGGAAAGAAGGATGAAATAAAAAAAACGAGGTTTTATGTTAAAACCTTATTGTCAGATAGTAATGGTGTATGGGTGGTTAAAAAAGATTATATTTTTCAAATAAAATATAAACAAGGAGCATGGTTTATTACAGATAATATATTCAAATTAGAATCAAAAACTCAAGGTATTGTAAAGGATTTTAATAATGATATTTGGTATAGCATTGCTAATCATGGAATAATGAAAATTGAACAAACAGAAAATAACTCCACTCTTAAAAAATTTGGAGTAAAGGATGGTTTGCCGCATCTAAATGATTATACTATTTATAACTATAATAAAGGATTATTGGTTACTTCAGATTCTGGCATATTCAATTTTAATTTTGAATTAAATATGTTTTATAGAGATACTTTATTTCCTGATAAATTTACAAATGGAACTTATATATTTAATAAATTTTTTCAGATATCTGATAGTACAGTAGTATTGAATTATATGCATAACGATAGTGCAAAGATTGATTATTTAAATATTGTAGATGGAAAATATAAGATATTAAATAATCATTTTAATAGGTTGGGAAATGTACATGTTGAAAGATTTTTTAGACAAGAAAATATACTATGGTTTGGCATATCTAATAAATTATATAGTTATCAGTTAGATAATCATTTTAATCCTAATACTTCTTTTAAATGTTTAGTACGAAAAGTTGAAGGGATAGATACAGTTTATTTTAGAGGTGCCTTTTATAAAGAGACAACAAGGGGCATAATGCCTTCAGATATTCAAAACGAAAAGCAAAAGCCCATAATTGATTATTCCGCTAATGATATGACATTTCATTATGCAGCACCCTATTTTGAGGGAGTAGAGGCTATTAAATATTCATATAAATTAGAGGGTTTTAAAGATGAATGGTCAAAATGGAATAGTGAACCAAAGGCAGTATTTACAAACCTTAATGTGGGGCAATACACCTTTAAAGTTAAAGCAATTAATATTTATGAAGTAGAAAGTGAAATTGGCACTTATGAATTTACCATATTACCACCTTGGTACCGTACAATTATAGCATATATTATATACGTAATTTTAATAATTATTTTTTTAATAATTGTAGTAAAGCTTTATACCCGTAAGTTAGAGAAGGAGAAAATAGCATTAGAAGGGATTGTTCGGGAGCGTACCGCCGAAATTCGTGAGCAGCGTGATGAGATTGCCGGCCAAAAGCAAAGCATTGAAGATAGCATTTTATATGCCCGCAGAATTCAGCGTGCAATTTTACCATCAGACGAATTGGCAAATGATATACTGCCTGAACATTTTATACTTTTCCGTCCGCGTGATGTTGTTAGCGGCGACTACTTTTGGATGAATAAAATAGGCAATAAAGTAGTTATTGTTGCTGCCGATTGTACCGGACATGGAGTGCCCGGCGCTTTTATGAGTATGTTGGGGGTGTCATTTTTAAACGAGATTGTACTTAAAGAAAACACAATAGAGCCACATTTTATATTAAATAAACTCAGAGCCAGAGTTAAAAAAACCCTAAAACAAGAAGGGAAAGAAGGAGAAGCAAAAGACGGTATGGATGTGGCTTTGGTAATGATAGATTATGATGCAAAGAAGCTGTATTTCTCGGGAGCATATAATCCTCTGTATATTTATAGAGATGGTGAACTTAATGAAGTAAAAGCAGATAGAATGCCAATAGGTATTTATATTAAAGAAAAAGATAGCTTTACTCTTAATGAATATGACTACCAGCCCGGCGATACATTTTATATATTCTCAGATGGTTACCCCGATCAGTTTGGTGGACCAAAAAACCAAAAATTCAGAACCAAGGCAATGAAACAACTTTTATCCGATTTACAGCCTAAACCAATGGCTGAACAACATGAAATATTAAACACCACAATAGAAAACTGGATGGCAGAGAGTGAGGGACAAGACCAAATTGACGATATGGTAATTATTGGTGTAAGAATGTAACATTGTACCTCCACCATCTTGGTGGTAACCCAATATATATAATATTTAAAATATTAACCGGCTGGAATCCGGCGGTACAAGTTTGGTACAAAGCTGTAAATATTATACCACACATGGACTACTGCCATCATGGCGGTCACTTATACCTCAGTAACCATACCCCCAGCCATTCCTAACCGTAAAATTCTGCACATAACCCTATTTTTAGCCAACCGTAAGCCTCCAAACCATATAAATACTATATTACCTTAAATCCGCAAGTAAATAACTAAAGTACTAAAATAGATTATTTTGT
>CBDUWQ010000047.1:0-21185 GCA_965370965.1 uncultured Bacteroidales bacterium | reverse complement strand
AAATATGAGAACTTTCTTTATACCATATCGCTTACAGGTAGCGAAATTGATGATTTTCTTGAATATTCTACCAGCCTGTGGTTTAATACAATGGATAGTAGAAATGACCATCTGTTAAAAGTTAAAAAGAGCGAAAATGGATATTTTTTTCTTAAGAATAAGTATTTTGATTTTTCATCGGCATCAGGAATTGACTACATAATTGATGTTACAAAACCCGATGGCAATAAGGTTAACATATTAGGATTTAACGACGGAAACAGGTTTTATCCCGACTCAACCTATTTGGTAGCTGTTAACTCGTATCGCGGTAACGGTGGTGGGGGTCATTTGACAATAGGCGCAGGACTTTCAAAAAGTGAATTAAAAACCAGGCTTATTAAAACATCAAAATACGATATAAGGTATATGATAATGAACTGGATAAAAGAAAAAAAAGTTGTTTACCCAAAGGAAAATAGCAATTGGAGAATTATACCCGAAGATTATTATGAGTGGGGCAAACACAAGGATATGAAGTTGCTTTTTGAAGACCATAACTAAAAAAAATATTATGAACAGTAAACCAATAGTTTTAGTAGCTCTGTTACTATTAATGGCTTTTTATAGCTGTAAAAAAGAACAGCCGCAAAATAAATTACCCACATGCTATATAATAAATCCTGCTAATGGCGATGGAATTGAACAAGGTATTACTATTACCATATCAGCTTTTGCAGATGATGACGATGGCAGTATTACTGAGGTTTGTTTTTTTATTGATGAGTATGAAATTGGTACTTCAAATAGCTATCCATATAAATGTAATTATAATACAACGAACCTTGAGTTAGGCAGCCACACAATAAAAGTTATTGCCAAAGATAATAGTAGCAGCTCAAACTCTAATACAATAGAGATTATTATAATTGAGGGTGATAGCAATACAGGCACGGTAACCGATTATGATGGCAATATATACAAAGTTGTAGTAATTGGTAATCAAAAATGGATGGGCGAAGACCTTAAGGTAACTCATTACCCTAATGGTGATGCAATACCATTAGTAACTGACAATTATACATGGGCACACCTTGAAGATAACAATGCCGATGACGCTTATTGCTATTATAACAATGAAAAAACTGACAAATATGGTGCTTTATATACTTTTGCTGCGGCCTTAGGCAATAATGGAATTAGTAGTGGCACAAATCCAAGTGGTGTACAGGGTGTTTGCCCCGATGAATGGCACTTACCAAGCCGAGGCGAGTGGATAGACTTATTAACCTATATTGAAAACATTGATTTATATACAGCCCTTTACTTAAAAGCAGAAAATGGTTGGAGTGAAGGAGGCAATGGTTTCGATATTTTTGGTTTTAAAGCCCTTCCGGGAGGCTACCGTTATTGTTCAAATGGTATCTTCTTTTTTTCCGGGCGTTATGGTTGCTGGTGGAGTAGCTCTGAAAATGGAGACATAAATGCATATTATAATTATATGAGTTTTAATAGTGGCAGCGTGTCAAGTAATTATGGCAAAAAGTCACTTGGATATTCGGTACGTTGTGTAAAAAATAATTAATTATGATTGACGACAAATATAGCTTAGGGTTTTTTCCAACACCAATATACCATTTAAAAAATATCTCAAAAAATTATCCCAACTATAATATATATATTAAACGTGATGACAATACAGGTTTAGCATCGGGCGGTAACAAAACAAGGAAACTGGAGTACCTGATTCAGCAGGCATTAAACCAAGGTTGCGATACAGTTATTACTGCGGGGGCACAACAATCAAACCATTGCAGACAAACAGCAGCAGCTTGTTCAATAGCCGGTTTAAAATGCCATTTAATGTTGGGAGGCAAAAAACCTGTACAATATGATGGTAATTTATTGCTGTCATCAATACTGGGAGCCAACATACATTTTACAGGTGCAAACCGAAAAGGCGAAGATATTGAAGCATTAAAAAATAAGCTGGAACAAAAAGGAAACCGTTGTTATATAGTACCTTACGGTGGTTCAAATATTATTGGCGCATTGGGCTATGTTAATGCTGTTAAAGAAATTAAAGAGCAACTAACCAAACAAAACTTAAACATCGACTATATGTTTTTTGCATCAAGCTCCGGCGGTATGCAAGCCGGCTTAACACTTGGACTTGAATTATATAATTTAAAAACCCAACTAATACCAATTAATATTGATAAGGATGAAACTTATGGGTTAACTTTGGAAAAAGTTGTATTAAACATTGTAAACGAAGGAGTTGAATTGTTAGGTATTAAAAAGAGATTTACTATTTCGGATATTTATTTGAACAAAGACTATAATAAAGCAGGTTACGGCGTATTAACCAATAATGAAAAACTTATCATCAATAAACTTGCAAAAACCGAAGGGATACTGTTAGACCCTGTTTACACGGCAAGGGCATTTTATGGTATGCTAAACTGCATTGAAAATAAAAAGATGAAACCAAATTCAAACGTTTTATTTTGGCATACAGGCGGGTTGCCTGCAATTTTTAATTATGCTGATGAGCTAACTTTTTAATTAATTTGAAGTTTGAGCCTTTACCTTTTTATAATGTGCCATAATCATCCTAATCTCTCCCCAAGTCATATCATCAAGCACAATCTCTTTTATAGGGCCAAGATTTGTGGTTTCAAGTTCATCGGCAATCTCAAACACCTTGTCAATTTTATCCTGCTTGGCAAAGTCTGATATTTCCAACGTGCCAATCTCAATATAATGAGCTAAATGCCCTTCAATTGTAATATCTTTTAACTCCCGTTCCTTTGCAATTTCAACAATTTTCATACCATCAAGATACATTTTCAACGACTCCTTTTTAGTCTCAATTTTTGGTGCTTTCTTCTCTTCTTGTGATTTGGTTTTTTTTCTTGTTTTTGATATTTTTTCGGGCAAATTTTCAGATCTTTCTTTATACAGAGTACTATTTTTAATCTCATTTTTTGATAGCTCGCTATTTGATAAAATTGTTTTTATCAAGGCCTCCGATTTATAAATATAGGTAAGTTGTTTAAAAAACAGGGCTTCCATATCCAACAGCTCGTTTGTATATTTTTTTATTCCCTTTTCGCTTTTCAACTCCTTAATTTTATTTTTTACAGAAGTTGAGTAATCTTTAAACTTGGGTTCAAAATACCCTTTTGCAGCAATTACCCTTTCAAGCAACATCTCAATAGTTTGGCTATTTTGCCGGCTTAATATTTTGTTTACCTGATGCAGGAATTTATCTGCAAACTCTTTTTCATTGTTGCACTTAGTTAAAATTCCCTGTGCCCAAGGTTTGTGTTTTTGTTTTACCGATCTGTTCTCCTCTTTATTATATCCTTGCAAGTGGTATTGCAGTTGGTTTATTAAACCCGAAAAATCAAAGGCTTGCAAAGCAAAGTCTTTAATATAATCATATGAATATTTTACCACCGACTGTTCAAGTTCGTGTATTTCGGGTTTTTGGTTTGTAAATGTGTAAATAAGCGAATCTTGCTGCAACCCCGATAGTGGAACTGACGATGTTAACACTAATCCTTTTAACGATGTTAGTCGCGATAATGCCACATATGCCTGCCCAGGAGCAAAAGCTTTTGATATATCTATAATTGCCTTTTCAAAAGTAAGCCCTTGGCTTTTATGCACAGTTATTGCCCATGCCAGCTTAAGCGGATATTGGGTAAATGTGCCAATAATTTTTTCTTCAATTGCATTGGTATCATTATTAAGCTTAAAGCGTTTATTCTCCCACTCATAAGGCTCAACCCATGCTGATGGCGAACCATTAGAAAAACTAACCTCAATACTATCTTTTGACATTTGCGACACCACCCCTATTTTACCATTAAAATAGAGCTGCTGACCCGAATAGTCGTTTTTTATAAACATTACCTGAGCGCCTTTTTTAAGCTTTAAAATTTGTTCAACAGGATAATTATATTCCGAAAACTCTTTATTTATAACAGCCTTAAACGAGTTTATTTTACCTGCAATATTTTCCAATGCTTCGGTATTAATTTTATCGGCAATATAATTATGGGTAGTAAGATAAATATAGTTGTCGTTTGCCGTTGGTTTAAACTCGGGTTTATAATATTGATTTAGTATTTCAATATCGCTTTTTTCAATTTTGCTTTCACGAAGGTGATTTAGTATTTTAATAAATTCTGGGTCGCTTTGCCTATAAATTTTATCTAGCTCAATAAAAACAGGTGGATTGTTTTGCAAAACCTTTGCATTAAAAAAATACATTCCTTGGTAATAGCTGCATAAAACATTCCATTCGTCATTTTTAACAATAGGTGGCAATTGAAAAAGGTCGCCAATAAAAAGTATTTGTACTCCTCCAAAAGGGATATGGTTTTTTCGGCGTATGCTCCTCAAAATTGTATCAATGGCATCCAATAAATCGGCACGCAGCATACTTACCTCATCAATAATAAGCAACTCCATCTCCTGTAAAAGCTTTCGCTTGTATTTATTCATTTGAATAGCTGCCAATAGTGTTTTTGGAGTGTTTAACTGAAAGTTAATGTTATGGTCTGCAATATGGTTATCGGGTATAAAAGCCCCAAACGGCAATTGAAAAAGCGAGTGTAAAGTTACCCCACCCGCATTAATGGCAGCAATGCCTGTTGGTGCTGCAATAACAACATTTTTGTGGGTAACCTGTACAATATCTTTAAGAAAAGTAGTTTTACCGGTACCTGCTTTGCCTGTTAAAAAAATATGTCTATTGGTATTATTAACAAACCTTGAGGCTAACTGCGATAAATTATTGAAGGTATTTTTTGTCATTACATTGATTATATTTTTGTAAATATAGGTGTTTATAAAAACAATAAATAATTGTATTTTAGAAAAAAAAAAAATAGTTGTGACTACATAAAAAATATCAAACAATGAAAAACAGATTTTTAGTATTATTGATATTTGCTTTGTTTTTTGCATGTAATAACACAAACAATAAAACAAAAAAGGAATATAGTGCCGAATTAAACCTTCTGTTAGATAATTGGCACTTGTTGGCAGCCAATGCCGATATTAACTATTTTGATTACATAGCCAACAATGGTATATATATTGGTACTGCCACAGAAGAAGTTTGGGGCAAACAAGAATTTTTTAATTTTGCAAAGCCATACTTCGACAAAGGAACAGCATGGGATTTTAAACCATATGACAGAAACATATATTTTAATAAAAATGCCGATATTGCATGGTTTAATGAACGGTTAGACACATGGATGGGTGTTTGCAGAGGCTCGGGTGTTTTGCAAAAAACAGAAACGGATTGGAAAATTCGCCAATACACTCTTTCTGTATCTGTACCCAATGAAAAAATTAAAGATGTTATTTCGGTAATAAAAGGAAACTAACAATTCTCCCTCATATGTTTTCTTATAAACACTATTTGAATTTCCCTATATCCTGTTTCTTTAACCTGTTTAACTCTCTTTTTGAATCATTTTCTTTAATAGTTTGGCGTTTGTCATATTCACGTTTGCCTTTAACCAAAGAAATTTCAATTTTCACAAAACCATTGTCGTTAATAAAAAGCGTTAATGGCACAACTGACATGCCTTTTTCATTAATTCGCTTTTGCCATTTATTTAACTCCTTGCGGTTTAACAATAGCTTACGCTGGGTTTTGTTTTTAAAAACTACCAACCTCTCTCCTACCCTTTCTGCCAAATGCATATTACTTATGTATAATTCGTTGTTCATAAAATTGCAATACGATTCCGACAAGCTTACTTTACCAAGCCTTATTAGTTTTATATCGAGCCCTAAAAGCTGAATACCGGCTACGTTAGTTTCAAGTATATGGTAACGAAAATAAGCTTTTTTATTACGTATTGTGGTAGCCACTCCTTTTTTATTCATTATGCGCAAATTAGTCTATTATTTTATTATATATTAACCGCATGCAAAAATAAAATCAAAATATTAACAAATGAATACAAGTAGAATCCCCATTTATAAAGAAAAACTATTATTATACAACAATGAGCTAATTTTTGCAAAAAAGAGGCACGCAACGGTTTCAATTGCAAGATTAACTGTTTTTATTCTTTTTTTACTCTCGTGGTTTTGGATATTCCCCTCGGTTAATAAAACAGCAGGAGCTATTTCAGGAGTATTAATGTTTATAGCTTTTTTAGTGTTATTAAAAATCCATAAAAAGCTTGAGGATAAAAAAAAATATCTTGAATCGATTATTACTATTAACAAAAACGAACTTGATTGTTGCAATGGCAATTTTTCTGCGTTTGATGGAGGCTCTGAATTTGTAGATAGCAACCACCCCTATTCCTATGATATTGACTTGTTTGGCACTGGATCGTTGTTTCAATACATAAACCGCATAATTACTCCTGCCGGAAAAAAAACACTTGCAAGCTGGTTGTCTGAAACACCATTAAAGAAAGAGAAGATAGAATTGAACCAAAAAGCAGTAAACGAGTTAGACCCAATTTTTGACTTTAGGCAGGAATTCCAAACCATTGGAAAGCTGCATCATTCAAACGAAAACGAGGATAAACTTATAAACAAATGGTTAAGCCTGCCCTCCTTTTTTGCAAATAAAGCATTGGCACAAACTATCCTTTGGCTTTTGCCCGCAATAAATCTGAGTTTGCTTTTTTTAATGATAATTGGGCAGGTTAACTGGTCGGTTTTAACATTTATTATAGTTATAAACCTAACAATTATTGGCTCTCGTTTAAAACAATTCAATCATATTTATAATCTGTTAAGCAAAAGCCATGTAAACCTCAAAAAAATGTGCAGATTGTTTAGTTTAGTTGAAAAACAAAAATTTAAAACCAAGTTACTTTGCGAATTACAGAACAGCTTTTTTAAAAACAACCAATCGGCAAGTGCACAAATACATAGGCTAACAAAGCTGCTTGATGGTTTAGACAATAGAAACAATATACTATTAGCTTTTGTGTTAAATTCGTTTTTGTTATGGGACTGGCAGTATTTGTGGCGAATTGAAAAGTGGCAAAAATCGCATCAACTTGATTATAAAAATTGGCAAGAGGCTATTGCAACCTTCGATGCATTACTAAGCCTATCAAATATGGCATATAACAACCCCGATTTTACATATCCTAAAATTGCTAAAGGCGAATATAGTTTTATAGCTCAAAATGTTGGACATCCGCTTTTGCAAAAAAATGTTAGGGTTTGCAACAATATTGACATTAAGCAATCGCCAAGGTATGCTATTATTACAGGGGCAAATATGGCAGGTAAAAGCACTTTTTTACGTACTATAGCCATAAACATAGTACTTGCCGGATGTGGTTCAACAGTTTGTGCCGGCAAAATGGAGCTATTACCGTTACCATTGCATTCAAGCATGCGTGCCGAGGATTCATTAATGAAAAACGAGTCGTACTTTTTTGCCGAGCTTAAACGCCTGCAGCAAATAACCAAGGAACTTGAGAGTGGGAAAAAGCTATTTATTATTCTTGACGAAATATTACGTGGCACAAATTCAGAAGACAAGCGAAAAGGCTCTATTGGATTTGTAAATAAAATTACAGCACAAATGGCTTTTGGTTTAATTGCTACCCACGATTTGGAGCTAGCTAAGCTTGCCGAGCAAAAACCCAATATTTTTAAAGCACTCTGTTTTGAGGTTGGCTTTAAAAACAACGAGCTGCAATTTGATTATAAATTGCAGCCCGGTGTTACAAAAAATATGAACGCATCATTTTTAATGAAACGAATGGGAATAATAGAATAAATAGGGTGTGCTACGGACTAACAAAACAAAATAAAATATTAATTCTGTAAATTATTAATATTCTTATGCATTTCTCAGTAAACCCTAAAACACCCATCCAACTCTAACTCCGCCTGTTATAGCAATTGGCATATCATCAGTTCCGGCAACAAATCCATAGTTTAATGCATCGCCATCATCACCACCAATACCATAGCCAATACCACAATACCAATCAACTAAAAAAGAGTCGTCAAAAACCCATTGTTTACCAAATTTTAATATAAGTGCAAAACCAAAGCTTTCAGCTCGCGATTTTGATTGATTATAATTGTAGCTATAATAAGATTTGTAGTCATATGAATCATATTTCATATATCTAAAAGCAATCTCAGGGGCAATATAGGCTCCCTTTAATATATGCGCATAATGCATTTTTTGGATATAAAAATCAGGATCTCTAAAAAACTTATATGCAAATTTTGCGTAAACTCCTACCGGATTAATTTCCGCAGCATCTACTCCCAACCCAATTAATCCCAAAGATGTTTCCCACGATTTGCCGGGTTTTACATTTTGCTCATAAACAAGTTCGGTGCTTCCATTCAAAGGCGATAAAAAATTTATTTTTAGTGCGCGGGTACTTTGATTGGCATAGTATTCCACATTTTTAAAACTGTTGCTCTCTATTTTTATTACCTCCCCGGTTGCAAATTCAACTTTCTCAACTAAAGCCTTATCAACTCCAAAAATAAGTTTAGGATTACCCGAGTAGTAGTATTTTACCTCATCGGCAGAAATTTCAGTAACTTTACAGTCAATAATATTACCTGATTTTTTTACTATCTTATCTTGCGCTATTGCCGAAAATGATAAAAATAGAAGTAGTATAATTGTTAGCTTTCTCATGTGAATAGTATTTAATTAATTAATTGTTTCCCCTACAAAGGGCATTTATTGTAGTTTTAAAAAATGTTTAATATCCTATAGATGCGTTTCACTCCTAAAGGTTGCTAAAGGTATCAAAGTTACATTATTTTTATGAGACAACCTTTAACCTGATTAATTCATAAATCTCACTATTTGGCAGTAAACTGTTAGTTATTAGTATATTGCAAATTAAGTGCTGTTTTTCAAATAAATGCAAAATTGTAATCTAATACACTATTTTACAAAAACATAAGCTTGCTCAGTAAATAACTCTTGGATTATACAGGTTAATCTTAGCAATACAATTTTTAATTATATTTACTTCCATTACATTTGTGGCAAACCTAAAAACAAATAAAATGAATTTTGATATAATAATAATAGGAAGTGGACCCGGTGGTTATGTTGCAGCCATAAGGGCATCGCAACTGGGGTTAAAAACTGCGGTAGTGGAAAAATCTGAATTGGGCGGAATTTGTTTAAACTGGGGTTGTATCCCTACAAAATCGTTGTTAAAAAGCGCTCAGGTATTTGAGTATGCAAAACATGCAGCCGAGTATGGCGTAACCCTTAATGCAGAACCCAAAGCTGATTTTGAGAAAATGGTTGAACGCAGCCGAGGTGTGGCAAGTAATATGAGCAAAGGCATTCAGTTTTTATTTAAAAAAAATAAAATTGAGGTTATTAATGGTTTTGGAAAATTAAAAACCAAAAATACTGTTGAAGTTACCGATGCCGATGGTAAAAAAACAGATATTACAGCTAAACACATTATTTTAGCTACCGGGGCAAGATCAAAAGAGCTGCCAAATTTACCACAAGACGGTAAAAAAATCATAGGTTACCGTAAAGCATTAACCCTTGATAAGCAACCCGAAAGCATGATTGTTGTAGGTTCGGGGGCAATTGGCAGCGAATTTGCCTATTTTTATTCAGCAATTGGCACCAAAGTTACTTTGGTAGAGTTTTTACCAAATATCGTTCCCAATGAAGATGAAGATGTGTCGAAACAACTTGGGCGCTCATTTAAAAAGGCAAAAATTAAAGTAATGGTAAGCTCGTCGGTTGAGAAAGTTGATACCACAGGCAAAAACTGTAAGGTAACAATCAAAACAAAAAAAGGCGAAGAGGTACATGAGGCCGATGTGGTTCTTTCGGCAGTTGGCATTACACCAAATATTGAGGGCATTGGTTTAAAAGAAATGAATGTTGCTATGGAAAATGGCAAAGTAAAAGTTGATGATTTTTATAAAACCAATATTGACGGGATTTATGCCATTGGCGATATTGTTCATGGTCCTGCCCTAGCTCATGTTGCATCGGCCGAGGGTATTACCTGCGTTGAGAAAATTGCAGGGGAACACCCACAACCGATCGATTATACAAATATTCCGGGATGCACATACACAATACCCGAGGTTAGTTCGGTGGGCATGACTGAGAAAGCTGCAATTGAGGCCGGTTACAGTATTAAAATTGGAAAATTCCCATTTACAGCATCGGGTAAAGCAAGTGCTGCAGGCACAAGAGACGGTTTTGTAAAGCTTATTTTTAATGAAAGAAACAATAAACTTTTGGGGGCGCATTTAATAGGAGCAAATGTTACTGAAATGATTGCCGAACTTGTTGTAGCAAAAAAATCAGAAACAACAGGTCATGAGCTTATTAAAGCAATACACCCGCACCCAACAATGAGCGAGGCAATAATGGAAGCTGCCGCCGCCGCATATGGTGAGGTAATACATATATAATTTATTTAATAGTTGTAGTAATAATTCCAATTAGAAAGGAAATCGCTTTTAAAAAATCCTGAAAGGATTTAATGTGAACCTGCCTACCATATATATTCAGGCAGGTAGTCATTGGTTTTAACCAAGGAATTGAAGTTTGAAGAAAAAAACAAGAGTCAGCCGCGGCGGATTGGCGTTTTCTTATTGGTGCTAATTATATAAAATTTAAACTGTGCGATTTTATTACTTTGTATTATTGTTAATAATGGTAAAAACCTCTATTTATAGGGATAAGAATCAAAATATAACTCATTTTTGTTGATAAAATGATGTTTTTTTAACAAAAACAGGTTTTTTTTTGCTTTAATTGCTTGCTAATACAAATCTTTCCTTATATTTAATGCAACAAACAAGAAATTTAAAGTTTAACTTAAGAATTAACACTATGAACAAACAAGAATTAGTAGCGGCAATGGCTCAAAAAGCAGGTTTAACTAAAGCAGATGCTGAAAAAGCATTAAACGCATTTGTTGAAACTACAAAAGACACCCTTGGTAAAAAAGAAAACATCCAGTTAGTAGGATTTGGAACTTTTTCTGTAAGTTCTCGTGCTGCACGTACTGGACGTAATCCTCAAACAGGCAAAGAGATTCAAATTAAAGCTAAAAATGTTGCTAAATTTAAAGCTGGAAAAGCTTTAGATGAGAAAGTTAACTAGCAAGTAAAAAAGATACTTATAAAAAAGGCACGCTATTGCGTGCCTTTTTTATTATAGATACTTTTGTAAAAAAAAAGATTGTGGTTTTTCCTGAAAATTTTGAAAATAAAATAGATTTCTTCAAAGTACGTGAATATATTGAGGAGTACTGCCTTAGTGATATGGGTAAAAAATTGGTGGCTGATATGCGGTTTTTAACTCATTTTAAAGCTATTCAATTAAGAGTACTTGAAACCAATGAATTTAAAAATATACTTGATAAGGGGGAGGAATTTCCCACAGATTATTACTATAATTTAAGTGAATCATTTGCAAAAATGAGGGTTGAAGGCTCGTTTCTTGAAACTAAAGAGCTTTTTGATTTAAGACGGGCAATGCAGACTGTAAAATTAGTAATCAGGTTTTTTAAAAAACAGGAGGCTGCCGAAAATTATCCAAACCTAAAAAACATTTCTGAAAAGGTTATTGTGCACCCCTATGTTATTGATGGTATTGACCGTATATTAAACAAGCAAGGTAAAATTCGCGACAATGCCTCACCCGAGTTAGCTGTTATAAGACGCGAATTGGCTGCTAAACAAGTTGCTGTGTCAAAGCTTATTCACCGAATTATTGGTCAGGCGCAAAAAGACGGATGGGTTGATTCTGATATTTCATTGTCGGTTCGCGATGGTAGAATGGTAATACCTGTGCCCGCATCGTTTAAACGAAAAATACCCGGCATAATACATGATGAGTCGGCAACCGGAAAAACCTGTTTTGTTGAACCGTCGCCTGTTGTTGAAATGAATAATGCAATATCGGAGCTTGAGGCAGAAGAGCGCCGCGAGATTGTAAAAATACTAAAGGAATTTACCGATGCCATAAGACCATACACCAATGATTTAGAAGACTGCAATCAGCTATTGGGTATTATGGATTTTATTAGAGCTAAAGCCCTTTTTGCACAAAAAATTAATGGCATATTACCTAAAATAGAAAATCACCCTTACACATCATGGGTAAATGCAAAACATCCGTTGCTTTATATTGCTTTTACAGAAGATGACAGAAAGGCAGTGCCTTTAAATATTGTACTAGATTCAAAAAATAGGATTTTATTGATATCGGGGCCAAATGCCGGTGGCAAATCGGTTTGCCTTAAAACCGTTGGAATAATACAATATATGTTGCAATGTGGCATGCTTATTCCGGTTGATAAAAAAAGTACTGTTGGTATTTACAAAAACCTGTTTATTGATATTGGCGATGAGCAAAGTATTGAAAACGATTTGAGCACATATAGTTCGCATCTGCTAAACATGAAGTTTTTTACAAAAAATGCCAATGCAGAATCACTTGTACTTATTGATGAGTTTGGTACCGGTACCGAGCCAATGCTTGGTGGGGCAATTGCCGAGGCAGTTTTGAATAAGCTAAACAAAGCACAAGTATATGGTGTAATAACCACACATTATACAAATTTAAAACACTTTGCAGCATCACAACAGGGCATTGTAAATGGTGCTATGCTTTATGACAATCAGCGGCTTGAACCCCTGTTTGTGCTTGAAATAGGTAAGCCCGGCAGTAGTTTTGCATTTGAGATAGCCTATAAAATAGGTCTCTCGCAAGATGTTATTGATGAAGCAAAAAGCAAAGTGGGCGAGGATCATGTACATTTTGACAAACACTTACGTGAGATTTTGCGCGATAAAAGATATTGGGAGCGTAAGCGTGAGAATATCCGTAAAGTAGAGCGCAGGGTTGAGGAGTTGATGGAAAAAGAGAAGATGGAACTTGAAAAAGCACAAACCATACGTAAAGAAGTTAAAGAGAAAGCAGAATTTGAAGCCAAAAAATTATTGGACGATACAAATAGAATAATTGAAAATACTGTTCGCAAAATAAAAGAGGCACAAGCCGAAAAGGAAAAAACAAAGCAAATACGTAACAATTTAGATAAACATAAAGAAGGAATTTTAAAACCTAATTCGGAGGAAGAAGATAAAATTCTTAAAAAAATTCAAAAACTTAAAGAGCGTAAAAACCGCATAAAACCAAAAAATGAAAAAGAGGAGAATAAAACTGCCGTTATAATACCAAGAGAAAAACAGTTTACTATTGGAATGCCTGTTAAAATAAAAGAGCAAACCAGCATTGGCGAAATAATGGAATTGTCAGAAAAAAATGCTGTGGTAGCATTTGGCAACATGCTAACAACTGTATCGGTTAATAAGCTTATTGAATTAG
The DNA here is from genome assembly GCA_965370965.1 of uncultured Bacteroidales bacterium. Lineage (GTDB taxonomy): Bacteria > Bacteroidota > Bacteroidia > Bacteroidales > SZUA-534 > GH45. Next base: position 7,825 of record CBDUWQ010000047.1, on the reverse strand, counting down.
ATAATCAAGAGAAAAAAAACCTGAGAAAAAAATCGGATGGCGGCAATTTTAAGCAGGCTCATGATTTAAACCAACGTAAACTGAGGTTTAAACCGGGGTTAGATGTTCGCGGCAAGCGTGCCAACGAGGCAATTCAAATAGTTACCGAGTTTATTGATGAGGCTATAATGGTAGGTGCGTTTGAAGTTAAAATACTACATGGAAAAGGTAATGGGATTTTGCGCCAGCTTATTCGCGAGTACCTTTTTACCGTTGATGTAGTAAACAATGTTAAGGATGAACATGTTGAATTTGGAGGTGCCGGTATTACTATTGTTAGTTTAGGTTAAAAAGCAATTACAAAACTACCATTGAAACGGTTTCCCAATTTTTTGTTATAACTCACTGCTGCCTCGCGCGTAGTAAAAGTGCCAATAATTATACGATATACTTTGCTGCCTTTGTTTTCACCAACCTGAATTATTATATCCTTATTTATGCCTTTTTTTATTACATCGCAACGTTTTATTAAATTGGCAGCCTCTTGGTAGCTTGCTACTTGAATACCGTAGCCTTTTGGTGTAATTAAATTTGATTCAATTTTATAATATTCTAAAGCTGATTTGGCAATTGCACCTTGATTAGCATTTATGGCTACTGAAGTTTTAGCTACTGTATGTGTTTTTGCCTTATTTTGCTTATGGTATGATGTTGAGGTTTTTGCAGGTTTTTTATTACTGTAATTTTGCTGAATTGTTTTTCCTAAACTTATAACCTCAACTTTTACCCGGGTTACTCCCTCCGAAATAAATCCAAGCTTTTTTGCAGCCAATTTTGACAAATCTATAACACGGTCTTTAATAAAAGGTCCCCTATCGTTTATAACTACAGTAACAACCTTTTTATTATTAATATTGGTAACCTTAACCTTTGTGCCAAACGGAAATGTGCGGTGTGCCGCCGTCATTTTATTTTGATCAAAAATATCACCACTTGCGGTTACCCGTCCATCAAACTTATCGGCATAAAACGATGCAAGTCCAATCTCGGTTATCTGGCTTTTAGCCGATAGGCCAGCCATAAAAAGTATAATTACTATTGCAATGTGCTTGTAGTTTTTCATGTGCTTTTATTTTTAACCATTAAGGTTTTGTTAAAACGATGCATGCATCGCCTTTACTATACTAGTATTAATTATAAATCCTTCAATAAATCCTCTTTTTTGGGGTAAAACCTTTCGTAATCGCGACTATTTTCCGACAGCTCCAAATCCTTTTTAAAACCAAGCCGTGCATTTCTTATGCTAACATTTAGCTCAAAACCAATTAATAGTACAAACGAGTTTATCTCTAACCATATTAAAAGGGCTAACAGTGTTCCTATTGACCCATACAATTTATTGTAACGCGCAAAGTGCCCTAAGTAGTATGAAAATGCCAACGAACTTACAACAATAAGCAATGTTGCCATTATTGAGCCGGGTGAAAAAAAGTTGTACTTACTTCGTTTTGAAGGGGCGTAGTAATAAATAAATGATATACTAAAAAGTATAAATACTAGTATAATAAACCATTGACCAAAAATAAATACTACATGTGAAAAATTGTTATGTATTATATCTTGATTAACAAGATATTGTAAAATATTTTTGCCGAATATTATTAATCCGGTTGCCACAGTTGTTAATAAAAAAAGGATAAACACCAATAAAATTGCCACAAGGCGCATACTTATCCATGTACGATTTTCAAATGCATTTACCGATGCATTAAAGGCAGCTATCATAGCCGATATACCATTAGTGCTGAATAATATAGCAGCTAAAAAACCAAACGAAAGTAAGCTTCCCCGCTTATTTATTGTTATATCAACAATAGTATTTTCAATAGTTTGAAATGTATTTAATGGCAGAACCTGCTCAATTAACGTGATAAGTTCAATTTGAAAATTAGGTATTGGAATAAATGGTATTAGCGTAAATATGAATATTATGGTAGGAAAAAGGGCTATAAAAAAACTAAATGAAATTGCCGATGCCCTAACCCCAATTGCCCCATTGGCAATTCCATTAATATAAAAAACACCAACATCGTAAATAGGCGTTTTTTTAAGTCCCGGTAATGAGATGCTTTTTGCTGTTGCAATTGTTTTATAATATGACTTTTTTATCCAATAAGGCAGTTTTACTTTTGGCATCTTAAATTGCTTTTAAGCTCAAATCTAAACTTTTTATTTGATGTGTTAAAGCTCCAACCGAAATAAAATCGACACCACACTCGGCATATGCACGCAATGTTTGTTTTGTAATGCCGCCAGACGATTCAGTTTCATACTTTCCCCCAATTAGCTCAATGGCCTTTTTAGTGTCTTCAACCGTAAAATTATCAATCATTATTCTGTTTATGCCACCAACATTCATAATCTCATTAATTTCATCAAAACTGCGGGCTTCAACTTCAATTTTCAGATTTTTGTTGTTCTCTTTTAAATACTTTTGGGTGCTCTCAATAGCTTTTTTAATCCCACCTGCAAAGTCAATATGGTTATCCTTAATCATAATCATATCATATAAACCCATACGGTGGTTTTCTCCTCCACCAAGTTTTACTGCCATCTTTTCAAACAGGCGCATACCTGGGGTTGTTTTTCTAGTATCCAATATTTTTGTGTTTAACCCTTCAACAATTTTAACATATTCACCGGTTTGTGTGGCAATGCCACTCATGCGTTGCATAAAATTCAAAACCAACCTTTCTGTTTGTAAAATAGACAGCTCTTTCCCTTGTACATCAAAAATCAAATCGCCCTTTTTAATGCAAGAACCATCGGGTATGTAAGTATTAACTTCTAACGTAGGGTCAAAAATCCGATAAACCATTTTGGCAACTTTTACACCTGCTAAAATGCCATCTTGCTTTGCCAATAGCTGTGCTTTGCCCAATTGGTTTTTGGGTATGCAGCTAAGCGATGTATGATCCCCATCTCCAATATCTTCTGCTAAAGCTAACTGAATAAAATCTCTTGTATATTTTTCAGCATTCATTTTTCAATTCTTATTTGGTAGATTAATAGTCTGTTTTCAGAATATTTTGTGAGGTAACATACCCTAAAATTCTCATTAGCAGTACTCATTTTACCAACAATTAGGTTACTCCCGTTATTATAGTTCTCGGTAATAATATAAAACGAACGAGGTTTGTTGCTTTTAAAAAATTCCTTTAAAATATAATAGGCTTGAGTACTACTGTAAATACCTGTTTGGTTTGGCAGGGTAACATCTATCTTATTATTGAATAGTTGTGAAAGTTTTTGCATTTCACCACTTTTAAAGGCATTTTCAATTGTTTTGTAAGCAACTGTATCTTTTGTGTTTTGTGCATTTGCATAGCCTGAAAATATTATTGATGCAAATAACCAAATAGTGAATAGTTTATACAGTTGTACTTTTTTGTTTGAAAACATTTCTTTAATTTTCGTTTTTGCTATGCAACAGTACAAATTTAGTCAGAAATAAAAATTAAAAAAATATTGTTGCTATTTTACTGCTTAATAAATATAATTGCATATGAAGGTGTTATTAATTGTAATTGGTAAAACCGATGAACAGTACATAGTTGAGGGAATTAATAAGTATATTAAGCGAATAGCAAAATATATACCTTTTGATATTGAGGTAATTGCCGATTTAAAGAACACAAAAAACATGCAGCAGTTGCAGCAAAAAGAAAAAGAAGGCGATTTAATATTAAAAAGGTTGCAACATGGCGATTTTTTGGTACTGCTTGACGAAAAAGGTAAAATGCACAGCTCATCGGAATTTGCAAAGTGGCTAAATGGTGTTTTTGTATCAAGCTATAAGCGGTTAGTATTTGTTGTGGGTGGTCCTTATGGTTTTAGCAATGCTGTTTATGCAAAATGCAATAGCAAAATATCAATATCAAAAATGACTTTTTCGCACCAAATGGTACGGTTAATTTTTGTTGAACAGTTTTATAGAGCCAATACAATTTTAAAGGGCGAGCCTTATCATCATGAATAACCCGAACCCTAAACGTAAATGAAATCTACCTGAATTATACAAAATCAGGTTAGGTAATGTTGTATATTAGTAAAAAATTAATCTTAATGAAGAGTTTTTTTGTTAAAAATAGATTCGCAGTATTGTTTGTGCTTTTTCTGTTATTGGGTTTTATAACAGAAATATCAAACATCTCTTTTGAAAACAGAGAGCCCGATTTGCATACATTTACCAATAAACTGTTTGATAAAGAACATAAGGTTGACGAACTACTCGACAGCTTATACATAAACACAAAAAACAACAGCCTTGCCAAATGGGTAAATGATAATTCGCATACTATTGATTATCTGTTTAAAGAAAAGGGGATTGTTTTTTTGGTTTACCACAATAAAAACTTGGCATATTGGACAAGTAACTCAATTGCAGTACCCGATAATACAGATTGGATTAAGTACAATTTTACCAAATTAGGAAATTCATATACCGAAATCAGAAAAAAAAGAGATGACACAATTACAATAATAGGTTTAATAAGCATAACTGACGATTATCCTTACGAGAATAAGTTTTTAAAAAACAGTTTTCACCCATCATTTAAAATAAAATGCCCTCATTCAATAATTATTGATAGTAAAAGCTACAATAACTCCATATTTAATAAAGAGGGCGATTATATGTTTAGCTTAAAAAAAGAGAAAGTTTGTAATTCATTTTTCAAAAGGAATCTTCTAATTGCCATTTTTTCAACAGCTCTTCTTTTTCTGCTTTTATTTGGGCGTAGCAAGTTTAAAAATATTGGCTTTTCAATAAAGCAGTTTATACTGTTTAGTTTTGTTTTAATAGTTATTAGGACATTATCCCAAGTTTTATCTTTTCCCGCATTTCTAAGTCAGTTAAGAGTATTTCAACCCAAGTATTTTGCTTTTTCTGATTTATTCCCATCGCTGGGTGATTTATTAATTACAGTAGTTTTAATAGTTTACCTGATTTTTGTTTTTTATACAAAAGTTAAGCTTAATAATTTGGCAGGGGCATCTCCTAAAAGGGTTAAGCTTACAATAATTACTTGGTTATCTGTTTTTATTCTATATGCAATATGCGCACATAAAATTTTTACCCATTTAATTATCGATTCCAGTTTTCAATACGAGGCTTACGATGTGTTAAACCTTTCGGTTTTTAGTTTTATAGGATACTTTGTTTTGTTGTTGCTATTTATAGGTTTTATTTTATTGTATGATAAGGTTATTGAGCAAACAAAAGGCAGCATTAGTTTTAGCAAGTTTATTATTACAATTGCCATTATAGCCTTGTCAATAATTGCAGTAAACGCTACCCTTGGTAATTATGAGGTTATTCTTCCTGTAATTTTTATTTTCTCGGCAACAGCTTATTGGGCATACATAAGGTTTTTATATACCCCGCATTTTAAAACAATAGTTATGCTTATAGCTTTTTTTGCAGCTTATGCTACCTATTTTATACGTACTGAGAATTTTAAAAAACGCATTGCTGAGGGTAAAGTTATTGCTGTTAACCTTGCCCGTGAGCAAGATCCGGTTGCCGAGATTGTTATTGGCGATGCAATTAACCAAATGGAAACAGATACAGTAATAAAAAATTATCTTGAAAAAGAGTGGTTTAATTATGATGAGATGGTTGATTATATCCAGCGTAAATACTTTACGGGTTACCTTCATCAGTATTTTTTTAATTTAACCATATGTAATAATACCGATAGTGTTTTATTAGATAAAGACCAACAATTATGGGCATATTGCTATGGTTTTTTTAATAATTTACTTAAAACCGATGGAGTAAAAACAAATATACAGGGGTTATACTATTTAAAAGATAAATCGGGTGGGTTAAATTACTTTTTGAGTATTGAAATTCCCTTATCTAATGAGTGGAGCAATGTAAAACTGTTTTTTGAGTTATCACAAAAATCTAATATTGAGGTGTTGGGGTATCCTGAATTATTGCTTGAAAAATCTGTTAGCTTACACGACAATTATAATTCGGTAAGTTATGCCAAATACAATAACAACATACTTATTATTAGTAGAGGTGATTTTCCGTATCCGCTTGAGCGTAATGTATATGGCTTTTCCAACGAGGAATTTGCGTTTTTTCAATCGGAAAACTATGATCATGTTTTGTATAATTCGCATGTGGGTCATACTGTAATTGTAAGTTTCCCAACAATTAGGTTTTTCAATATTTTAATATCATTTACTTACATATTTTTCTTTTTACTAATTCAAACCGTTTTACTGCTTATTTTAGCAAGTAAGTTTATAAATATTATTGATTTTCAGTTTAGTATAAAAAACAAAATAGTTTTTTCGGTTATTCTAATTTTGCTTATATCGTTGGTTTTTGTGGGTGGGGGTACTATAATATATACCTATAACCGGTTTGAGAAAGGTCAAATTGATATATTAAGCGAAAAAATTCAATCGGTGTTGGTAGAACTTGAGCATAAACTGTCGGGGTATGGTGATATTCATAACGTGCCTCCCGACTATGTAAACAATTTGCTTGTGAAATTCTCAAATGTTTTTTATTCCGATATTAACCTTTATGATATAAACGGCAACTTAGTAGGCACATCACGTAAGGAGATTTTTGAGCGAAACCTAACAGGTAAAAAAATAAATGCAATTGCTTATCGCGAACTTGTTTTAAACAAAAAGGCAAGGGTTGTGCATAAGGAGTATATTGGCAGCATGGAGTATTACTCGGCATATGTGCCATTTATTAATGCCGATAATGAATTACTTGCCTATTTGAATTTGCCCTATTTCTCAAAAGAGGTTTTATTGCGCAAAGAGCTTTTACGGGTTGTGGTTGGAGTAATAAATATTTATGCGTTTTTATTGGTTTTAAGTATTATAGTTGCTGTATATATATCAAACAAGCTTACTGCACCATTGCGTATGGTTCAGCAGCGCATCCGCAATATTGATTTAAGCAAAAAAAACGAGCGCATTGATTATAAAGGACGCGATGAAATTGCCGAGTTGGTTACAGAATATAACCGAATGCTTGATGAACTTGATAAAAGTGCAAAGCTGCTTGCAAAATCGGAGCGTGAATCGGCTTGGCGCGAAATGGCAAGGCAAATTGCACATGAAATTAAAAACCCTTTAACTCCAATGAAGTTAAGCATACAACTGCTTAACAAATCGTGGAAAAATAAAGATGCCGATTTTGATAAAAGGTTTATACGATCAACAAAAACGTTAATTGAGCAAATTGACAGCCTGTCGTCAATAGCTGTGGCATTTTCGCAGTTTGCAAGTATGCCGGTTTCGCGGTCTGAAAAGGTAAATATTATTGAACGCATAAACCAAAGTGCACTGCTTTTTAAAGAGTGCAGTTTTGCCACACTTGATATGCATTTGCCAAAAGATAAAGAGGTTTTTGTAAGAGCCGATAATGAGCGTATGCTACAAGTATTCAATAATTTACTGAAAAATGCAATTCAAGCCCTTCCAAAAGACAAAATGGGTAAGGTTGATATTACTTTAACCAAAACCAACAAAAGTGTAGTTGTTGAAGTTAGGGATAATGGGGTTGGTATTGCACCCGAAATGGAGGATAAGCTTTTTCAGCCAAATTTTACCACAAAAAGTAGTGGCACAGGTTTAGGGTTAGCCATAATAAAAAATATTGTTGAAGAATTTGGAGGGGCAATATGGTATAAATCGGATTTGGGCAAAGGCACATCATTTTTTGTTTCGATGCCAATATATAAAGATATAAAAAGCTAATAAACACTTTCCTGTCAAAGGTTTTGTTGTCCATTGAGTTACTGGT
>CBDUWQ010000046.1:0-21284 GCA_965370965.1 uncultured Bacteroidales bacterium | reverse complement strand
GATATATATATCTGATTTAGCATATATTACTATGTTTGAGCAAGAAGAGGCATCGCTTGATTATTTTTTATCAATACACAGCCTATGTGAAGAATTAAAAATATCATCAGCTTTTAATAAACCATTAATTGATAGAATAAGTGATAATATGGGGAATTCTGATTCGTTAGTGGTTATTGCTGGAGATGCTTATAAAAATATTGTTGATTATTTAGTTGAGAATGAACAAGAAGACTTACTCTCTTTAATATCATCTGGAGCATTATTTGAGAGCCTTTTTTTAACAATACAGTATATACCAGAGTATAGTGAAGACAATGAATTGCTTAATAAAATAATAAGTCAAAGATATGTAGTCAGTAATATTACTGAATTTGCTAAACAACAAAAAAACAGTAATGATATAATTAAAGACTTAGTTAATTTAAATTCTGTTTTCTCATCTATTAAATCAGTTGAAACCAAAACAACTATTGATGAAACTTCTGACAATAAATTGATTATAGGTGGCGGTAGCACCCTATCAATTAGTAAAAAAGACTATTTGAAACTAAAAAAAACCATACAAAATATTCGTGAAAACTATATAAAAATTCAATAACTCATGAGAAATATATTTGTAATCGGAATTACTGTAATTATATCTTTATTATTTATCGAAACTGGGTATAGCCAAAAAAAGTGCACGAATTATATAAATAATAATTGCGATAATTTTGGCAAACCATTTAAATATAGTGGACAATCGAAAAATGCATTATTTGAGAAGGGTCAAAAGTCACTTTTTAAAATAACTACCTACAATGGGTTTGAATATAGAGTTAGCCTTTGTGCAGATAGATATTTGAAAGGAATATATTTTAGAATAAGAGAAGATAATACAAATAGGACTATTCTTTATGATAGTTCTATTAAAGATGATAATTATCTTGATAAGATGTTTTATGTAAAAAAAACCAAGAATCTTATCATTGAAGTTATTGTTCCTGATGGAGATATTCCTGTAGAAGAGCAATCATATAAAAAACGATTTGGTTGTGTCGGAGTTTTGATTGAATATAATAAAAGAAAAGATTTGGGTTTTGATTAATTTCCTTTATAGCATATAATTTTAAACACTCTTAACACATTATTTTATCAAATAAATATACCCTTGTTTTGAGCGTGTTATATTATCGTATGAAATTACATTGGCTTTATAGATATACATTCCTTCAGGTTGGTTTCCTATATGAGAATTTCCATCCCACCCCTCATTAATTTCGTTTGTTTCAAATACAATTCTACCCATCATACTATAAATTTTAAATTCAATAAGTTCCTTAATACCCCACCCTTTTATATATAATATATCGTTTATACCATCTCCATTAGGAGAAAAAGATGAGGGTACATCTAACGAATACTTAGCATCAACTTTAATAAAAACCGAATCGGAAATTAAAAAGCAGTTGTTTCTATCGCTTACCTTAAATTTATAATTTGTTGTTTTAAGGGGCAAAGCATAAGCTTTTTCACAATTAATACAGCTTAAATAATCTAAAGGTTCCCATTCAATATTATCCCCATCTGAATATATAGCTTTTAATTCTATCTCTTCTCCAATAATTAAAGTTGTATCATTATTTAACACATTAACAATTGGTTTTGGTTGTACTGTAATATATACAGAATCGAAATTTATACAAGTATTTTCATCAACTACCTTAATTTTGTACTGTGTACTCCTACGTGGGCTAATATTTATACTTGATATCATTGAATCTATTAATTCGTTACCTTCAAACCAAAAATAATTGATTCCTCCAGATGCATTAAGCCAAATTGAATCATATTGACAGATTAATGAATCATCAGAAAAGATTACTCTTGGCAATGGGTAAACAACTATCTTTTCTGAAATAGAATCTTTGCATCCAGTACTGTTTAAAGCAATTAACATAAGCGAATGTGTGCCTAATTCAGTTAGATAAAGCTCAATATCGGGGGCTGTACTCATTAAAATATTGTTTTTAAACCATTGGAATTTATTTGCGCCTATTGATAAATTAGTGGCATTGGTTGTTAATGGAATACATTGGGCAGTATCAGACAAACTATAATTGGCCATTAAAACAGGTATATTAATAGAATCTACAAACATTTTATTACATGTTCCTAAGCTATCGCTTTCAAGCCATAAATAGACTTTTTTTATACCAAAAGCATCATATTCTTTAGTAAAATAATCTGAGGTAAATGTTGAGCCATCATCTAAAGTCCAAATAAAATTATCAATATTTAATGGGTTATCAAATGATATTTTAATAGGTGTATTTATACAGGCTGTATCCGGAGCAACAATATCAGCATGAGGACCTCCTATGTTGATTAAATCAGATTTTATTATGGAATCGGTACATCCAATGGTAGTTTCTACTTTTAATTTAACATCAAAAGTGCCTGGTAATTGGTAAGTATGGTAGGGTGATGCATTATTTGTATTTACCTCATTATCACCAAAATCCCAATATCTATATTTAATATCGTTTGAAACCGATGCACCGTTAAAGCCAATTACCTTAGGATAACATGATGAGGAAAAAATATTGGCAGTAAAATTAGCAATAGGATTTGGTTGAATATATAAATATTCAGCTTTTACTAATTGAGAATCACAACCCAAAGAATCAATAATCAAAAGGGATATATCAAAGAAACCAGTATCTGAATAAGCAATTTTTGGTTCAAACTCATAAGATGTTTCCCCATTTCCAAAAGTCCATTGAAAACTTTTGAGTAAACTACCCGTTGAAAGGTTCTGAAATACAACCGTATCGTTAAAACAATTTTTAACCTTTACAGCTTTAAATTTGGGAATTGGATTAGAGGAATAAATAGCGTTTTGCTTTATAACAGTATCGGAACACCCTATTATATCAGTAACAATTAGTGTTACGGTATAACTACCGTCTTGTAAAAATGTTTGATTATTATTTTTATTAGTATCGATACTACCATTGCTAAACTGCCAATACCAATTATTAAGCGTGGTATCTGATACTGATGTATCAAAAAAGTCAATTCTAAAAGGAGCGCAACCAATTGTATCAGAATATGAAAAATTGGCATTAACCCCATAAACCTTAATTGTTTGTGTTAAATTTTGTTCACAACTATTGGCATCTTTTATTTTTAATGTAACGTTGTAATCTCCCGAATTCTCAAATATATGATTGTGTATTTCAAATCCCATCTCTTTATCTGAGTTGTCTCCAAAATCCCAAAAATACAATCCAAGTTTATTTTCATTTACAAAGTAAGTGTTATCATAACTATTTTTGGGATTAAAAAATACAGTATCCCCAGGACATATATTTTCAGGATAGTATTCATAATCAATATTTAGCTGCCTTACTTGAATTTTTTTTTCAACATACAAGCTACACTCATTTTCTTCATTATTAGCTTTTAATGATGAGTTGTAATCCCCTGTATTGACATATTCATGATTTATATTTAAAACTTGTGTTGAATCAAAACAGTTATCACCAAAATCATAATACCAAAAATCAGCACCATTAATATTTGATTCAAAATAATATTTCAATGGTTCTGTACAAATTGAAGATCTTTGATAATTACCGGCAGGACCGTTTATATACACAAAACTGTCAAGTTGATATGTTGAACCTTCGCAATCATTATAAAATACAGATAGATTACCGCTAATATATCCTGTATCCATAAAATGAATTTCAGGATTTTTACCTTCTAAATTACTCCCTTCTGAGAATTTCCATTTCCATTTATCTATAAGTAATTCATCGTTTGATTCATTGTTGAATGAGGTTAATTCAGAGCCACAAATAACAGTATTACCTGAGTAATTAAATTTTGCATTTTGAGGTGAACCAGCCAGCAATATTGCATTATAACTGTTCATACATCCTGACCGGTTGGTAACTGTTAGCTCAACCGTATATTCTCCAGTATAATTATATTCATGAACCGGATTATTTTGATGAGAAAAAGTAGTATCACCAAAGTTCCATTCCCACTGTATAAAAGGATCGTTATCAAAATAGTTTTCACTTTTATTTTGAAAATCAACAGTAATTGGCACACACCCTGAAAACAAAGGTTTATATGTATTTGAATCGTTAGGAGTAAAATAAATACTAGGATAATGCAAATGCACATTACTATCAATCACAAATGTATCTTTACAATGCATAATACTTTCTGCAATTAAGGTGTCGGTTAAGTATAGGTTTCTTTTGGCATTTAACATTTCTGTTACTATATAATTAACTTTTGGATGTTGTTGGGTAGATTGAGTCCCATTTTCAAAAATCCAATGCCAATTATTTGCATTTATTGAACTATCGATATATTGAACAGTAAATGGGAACTCACAACCATAATTATTATCTGATTCAAATTTAGCTGTAACAGGATCAATATAAATATATAAAACTAATGTGTCAGAACAATAATTTTCAAAAGATGCAATATATTCTATTTCAAATATACCTGTATCTTGATATTGTTTAATTGGATTTCTCAGTATAGATTCTGTTTTATCGCCAAAACTCCAATTATAGCTATTTGCGCCGTAAGTATTGTTAATTATTTCTAAAACCTCATGCTTGCATAAGTAATTGTCGAGAAGGATAATATCTGCTTTTAACTCCTGCAACCTTATATAATTTGGTTTTACAAGTGAATCTATACACCCATAAATATCTGTTCCAATAAGTTTTACAGTATAATTATTAAACCCACTATAAAACTTAGCGGGTAATTCCTGTATTGATGTAGTACTATCTCCAAAATCCCAAAAATATGAAAGCTCTGAAGATGCATAGGATGTGTTTTCAAAATTTACAGTAAGAGTATCAACGCAGGCAATATTTTGTATTGAAGTAAAATTTATTATTGGCTTAGCTATAGTTGTTATAAACTCTTGATGACTAAAATTGCTTTCGCATTTATTGGTATCAAAAACAAAAAGAGAAATTGTAAATTTCCCATCTTCAAGAAAAGTGTATTCGGGTTGATTTTGAGTACTGGAGTTTCCATCACCAAAATCCCATATCATTGTACTAATGGGAGCATTGCCTATTTCAATAATTGCTGAAAGTTCTGTTGTCAAAGGCAAGCATCCTATTTCTGATGTTGCAATAATTTCTTTAATTTCAGGATTTCTATATATGTTAATATAGTTTTCTTTAATTAATGTGTCACTATATTGTTGTTTATTAGCAATTAACGTTACGGAAAAACTACCAATCTGATTATATACTACTTGCGGATTTACCATTGTAGATGTAGTACCATTTCCAAAATTCCATTTATACGAAATATCACCATCTCCTTGTGAAGTATTATTAAATTGAACTATCAGTGAATTACAACCTACGGAATCGGAAGAGGTAAACCCTACCGAGATTTGACAAAAAACTATTTCGCTCCATAATATTGAAAATGCTAATATTAAATATTTCATTAGTACAATAAATAATTTATTAATAAATTTCACATGGTACTGAGTAGTATTCCAAAATGTTGTTTAAACCTATAAATAGTAAAACAATCTCAAAAGTATTAAAATTGTTTGCCGATGCTTGTGTTCCAACAAAATTATATGCATATGCAAAACCAATTTTAGTATTATTAATACCCAATGCCATATTAAAAATAATATTATTAGGATACTTATTATTACGCAATGCGATATAAGAACCAACTGAAACTTCATTCATTAAAACATTATGCCTAATTAATTTGTGTACTAACTCTCCTCCAATAAAGACTTCTGCTTTATCATTTGTATTACTTAACATTAAAAAAGACTTAACTATATTAGTGTTAGTAAAATAGTAATTAGTTTTAGTCTGCAATATCCACTGTTGTGATTGAATTATTGGATTTTGAGAAAAAGATAAATTCGGCTTATTTATATTGCGGGCAGCAATTATTAACTTTGAATAAAATTTATTAAATCTTAAACCATAAGCAATCCCAAAGTTTAAATTTATATTAGCGGCTTTTCCGGCAAAGTCAACAGGTTCATCTGTTGGTATTCTTGGATTAAATGTGCCTGTACCTCTATCGTATTGGTCGGGAAATACTAAACTGTTAAAATCAAGATTCCTGAATAATAATCCGGTTTGGACACCAATGTGTAATGTGTGGTTTTTAATAATTTTATGATATGCTATAGTGCTATAAAATTCATTTTCATGATAGGGTGATGTCATTAATTGAATAGCTCCAAAACTTACTCCAATATATAAACTTTGTAACCCCCTTTTTATTCTATAATCGCCTAAAATTACGTAAGAACGAATTGGCATTTCCTTAAGAATAGTTTTTGAATTAATATATGAGCTTAATACCCATTTGTTATTATGAGTTCCACTTTCACTCGGTAACAAATAAAAACCATCCATTTGAAAATTCAATATATTATTTGTTTGACTATAAGCATTGAAATTAATTATCATCAATAATAATATAGCTATAATTAGTTTTTGTGAAAAAAAGATGGTTTTCTTGTTAACACTAATTAGTATTTTTTGAAATTTATTGGTTATCCATGAGAACCGAATTATTGAACACAGCAAATAAGAATTTTTAAAACTCAAAAAACAAATACTAAACATATCTACTAAACATATAAGTAATTTGCAAAAGACAAATCTAAAATTTTGCTGAGATTTCAGATTTTCATTTATATAATTTGTAATTTGTTTGTTTTTTTTCATAACATAAAATCAAGTTATATCACTTGATATAAGTTTTTTACACAAACCAAAGGTATAGCAGTAACTGCCTAAATAAAATAAGGAAAATACTGAATTTGTTGTAGGAAAAAATCCTACAAATAAGCAAAAAGTTATAATTACACAAACTTGATGAATAGTAAGTAAAAATAAATCTGGTATTTCTTTCTAACTATTTTTACCAAAAAATATAAATATTGATAGTATATTTTATAAAAAATAGATTTTGTTTAAAATACATTTAAAGTATCTTTGAAATAGACAAAATTTATAAACTGAAGTTTGAAATACTTATTTACTATATTTATAATAACCTTTTTTTTATCTTTTGGGTATTGTCAAAATACAGAAAAAAGACCCCCTAAGTTAAATGAATTGGCTGAGACAGCAGAAATGAATGGTGATTATTATACGGCAATTTATTATTATGAACTTTCTCATAAATTAAAACAAAATAAAAGAGTTGTAAATAAGCTTTCACTTTTATATTATAAAATTAGGGAATATGAAAAAGCAAAAACCACCTTTCTTAAAATAGCTCAATCATCACGTAAAAAAGCATTATCATATTTTTATATCGGACTTTCATACAAACAAATGGGACAATATGATTCATGTATTTATTATTTAGATAAGTGTAGTAAAGAAGAATTAAACGAAAATCAGGAATTTATATTAAAAAGGGAGTACAAAGGGGCATTAATTGCTATTGAAACTCCTGATGATACAACTACGGTACGTATATATCATTTAAATTCATCAATCAATGGGAGCCATATGGAAAGTGCTCCAAACTTTATTAATGATTCTTTAATTATATATACTTCACAAGTTATTAACGATAGTAATTTGTATGTATCTAACGATACCATAACGGTACCAACAAGTCAGTTTTTTTATGCTAAAAAAGAAACTTCAATTTGGTTAAAAACTAATAATATTATTAACCTTAATCAGCAATTTGTAAATGTTGGTAATAGCTGTTTTTCTTTAGATAAAAAGCGTTTTTATTTTACTGCTACCATAAAAAACTGGCACAAAAAAAACATTAGTCAATTATATATATGCCAATTTGAAAAAGGTCAATTTATAAATCCTGTAAAGCTTGATAATAATATTAACGGAGTGTTTTTTTCATCAACTCAGCCAACAGTTGGTACAACTTTTAATCCTGATTTTGAAATTGTATATTTTTCGTCTGATATGCCAAATGGAAAAGGAGGTATGGATATTTGGTATACCGTATTTAATAAAAAAAGAGGAACTTTTGGAAAACCTATAAATGCTGGTAGCAGAATTAATACACCTTTAAACGAAATTACACCATATTACGATTATACCACTAAAACACTCAATTTTAGTAGTAATGGACAAATTGGTTTTGGTGGATATGATATATATAAAAGTATTGGAGAATTGAAGAGTTGGACAAAACCTACTAATATTGGAAATTACATAAATTCAAATGCTGACGAGATTTATTTTACTCTAAATAATTCGAGAAATGCAGGGTTTATTGTATCGAACCGGCCTGTGAACAAAACATTGCCAAATAATTATTGTTGTTTTGATTTATTCTATTTTACATTTAAGAATCCTAATCAACTTATTCTGAAAGGAAACCTGCTAACCAAAATAAATCCAATTATTGAAAAAATTCTGAAAAATGGAGTGGAATTTAGAGATTCTACCATTAAAAATAGTTATTTAAGTGATGCTATTGTATCATTATATTTAAAAACTGATATAGGAACCGATTCTCTTTATATTACCAGTGATACTACTGATAATAATGGTTTTTTTAAATTTGATACAGGAAAAGACCAAGATTACACCCTAATAATCCATAAAAATGAAGAGATTAAAGCACTTGTAAATGTATCTACACAAAATTTAAATAATAAAAACCTATGTGAAATAGTATTGGATATTGAACCTATTGAAGCTCTTCCAAATGCCCCTATGGTTATAAAAAACATTTATTATGAATTTGGAAAAAGCGACCTAAATAAGGATTCAAAAAGCCATTTAGATTCAACATTAGTAAAACTAATGAAAGAATTAACCGATATTAAAATTGAAATAAGCTCTCATACTGATAATGTGGGTGATTCGGAATACAATGTGATATTATCAGAAAAAAGGGCAAAAAAAGTTGCAGCCTATTTAGAAAGTAAAGGAATAAGTAAGAAACGGTTAATTACTAAAGGATATGGTGAGAGCTATCCAATTTCACAAAATCAAAATAGTGATAATTCAGACAACATAAAAGGAATGGAACGTAATCGCAGAACCGAATTTAAAATTATAGGAAAAGTGCAAAATTTTGTTGGATTTTGATTTGTTTACTAAACAATAAATTGATGTGTTAATATCATTTTTTAGTATTTGGTATAAATAATAATTGATTTGGATAAATAAATTAGCCTACCTTATAACAAAAGGCTGA
The DNA here is from genome assembly GCA_965370965.1 of uncultured Bacteroidales bacterium. Classification (GTDB taxonomy): domain Bacteria; phylum Bacteroidota; class Bacteroidia; order Bacteroidales; family SZUA-534; genus GH45. Next base: position 12,065 of record CBDUWQ010000046.1, on the reverse strand, counting down.
ACAACAAAAATAACAAAACCCTTTTATTTATCACTCTTTTTATTTGCTCAGTTATAATACCAACAAAATAAAACTCAAATGTAAAAATTACTACAACTATGCCAATCATTAAAAATGTATCATAAGCCGATACTTATATTTAATAAACAAATTAAAATTTTATATGCTGAAATTTTGAAATTCACTTAAGTACACCTCAAATAAAAATGATTAACACATTTAATAACATAATAAAGAGATTTTAATTTAATAATTAAAATGTAATCTTTAACTTTTTATTAACACTATTTACTAAAATAGTTCCCCACAAGTTGTCAAAAATATAAATATGAACTACAAATATTTTATACTCAAATTAAAAACAAAAAACTAATAAAATGAAACATGTAATAATTATACTAATTGCATTAGCTGCCGGATTTATTTCTAAAGCTCAAGAGACAGAAAAAACAGACATCACAGTAGCTAATCTTTTTCAAACATACTCGTTTTACCCAAAAAGCGTTTATGGATTAGCATCAATGAATGATGGTTTGCATTATTCAGCCTTAATAGGCGATTCAATTATAGCAAAATACAGTTATAAAACCGGCGATAAAGTAGCCGAGTTGGTTTCGGTAAACAATTTCAATAATGAACCCATTAAAGGCATTAGTAATTATAAATTTAATAATGACGAGTCGAAAATTATTTTTTATATAAACAGGGAGCGGATTTACCGCAAGTCGTTTAATGCCGAGTATTATGTTTGGGACATTAACAACAAAAAACTATTTAAGGCATCAAACAACGGACCACAACGACTTGCAACCCTGTCGCCCGATGGTAAAAAAACTGCATTTATACGCAATAACAATATATTTATTACAGAATTAGCATCGGGTAACGAAACCCAAATTACCGACGATGGAGTATGGAACAAAATTATTAACGGCGCACCCGATTGGGTTTACGAAGAGGAGTTTGAATACAACCAAGCATTTAATTGGTCGCCCGATGGAAAGTATTTGGCATACTGTAAATTTGATGAAAGTGATGTTTCAATGTTTAACATGACAGTTTTTAAAGGACTTAGCCCTGAGAAAAACAAAAATGCGCTATACCCCGAAAATCAAGCTTTTAAATATCCAAAAGCAGGTGAAGACAACAGCATTGTTACAGTACATTCATATAATATTGAAACAAAAAAAACTATACTTGTAAATGTTGGAACAGAAACAGACCAATACATACCACGTTTAAAATGGGCACCAAACGGCAAACTGGTTTTATACCGTTTAAACAGGCTGCAAAATAAACTTGAATTTATTTATGCAAATGCCGAAACAGGCGTTTCAAAAGTTTTTTATACCGAAAATAACGAACGATATATTGATGAAAGCTATTTTGATAATCTTACTTTTATAAATAATGGAAAACAATTTATTTATACAAGCGAGCGCGATGGTTATATGCATATTTATTTATACAATGCCAATGGAACATTAATAAACCAAGTAACAAAAGGAAATTGGGATATTACAGAATATTTAGGCTATAATACCGAAAATGAACTTATTTATTATCAAAGTGCGCAGCCTACACCAATGCAGCGCAATATTTATGCAATAAAGGTAAACGGAACACAAACAAAAAAACTTAGCACGTTAACCGGAACAAATAGTGCCACATTTAGCAATGGCTTTAAATACTTCATAAATTACTATTCAAATGTTTCAACTCCAACCTTGGTAACCCTGCATAATTACAATGGAAACCAGATTAGGATTTTAGAAGATAATGCAACCCTTAAAACTAAGTTAGATTCGGTTAATTTTTCGGCAAAAGAGTTTTTTACTTTTAAAACTGACGATGGAATACAGCTAAACGGTTGGATGGTAAAACCAGTTGATTTTGACACAAAAAAACAATATCCTGTATTGATGACACAGTACAGCGGTCCAAATTCGCAACAAGTAACCGATAATTTTCGCATTGGCTGGGAACAGGTACTGGCTGCCGAAGGCTATATTGTTGCCTGTGTTGACGGGCGCGGCACAGGTGCAAGAGGTGAAGATTTTAGGAAAATGACCTACCTTGAACTTGGAAAATACGAAACCATTGACCAAATAGCCACAGCTAAATACTTAGGAAACCTAAACTATATTGATGCCAGCAGAATAGGCATATGGGGCTGGAGCTATGGCGGTTTTATGACACTGAATTGCATGACACAGGGAGCCGATTACTTTAAAGCAGGCATTGCAGTTGCACCTGTTACAAATTGGCGTTATTACGACAATATTTATACCGAAAGATTTATGCGGACACCTCAGGAAAATGCCGACGGATATGACGACAATTCACCAATAAACCATGTTGATAAGTTAAAAGGAAAACTGTTGATTATATGCGGCTCGGCCGATGATAATGTTCATATGCAAAACACTTTAGAAATATCGGAAGCTTTTGTGCAAGCAAACAAGCAGTTTGAAATGTTTGTATATACAAACCGCAACCATAGTATTTACGGAGGAAACACACGTTATCATTTATATACAAAAATGCTGAATTTTATTAAAGAAAATTTATAAACACATAAAACAACCCTCAAATAAAACGGAGCAAGCTATATCCAAAATAATATTATATGATAAAAAAAATACAATACCTAATATTAATATTTTTATTTAATAGTACATATTTAATAGCTCAAGATGCTCATTACTGGACGGAGCAATTTGGTAACAGATCAATGTTACTGTCAGGAAGTGTTATTGGCAGCGTAGAAGATTTAGGAACAGTATTTTACAATCCATCAAGATTGGCATCAGAACAAACCTCATCATTTCTTATTAGTGCCAAGGCTTTACAATTAGTTACAATTAAAGTTAAAGATGGTATTGGTAAAGCCGATTTATCAAATAACAGATTTGGTTCGACCCCAACATTAATTGCCGGAAGTTTTGACTTTAAAAAAGTGAAATAGCTTAAAAAACTACATAACCATAAGTTTGCATACACATTTATGTCGCGCTATAATTTTAGCTATTCATTAGATGGGAGAATAAATACCAGTTATGAATTTAATAACGATTGGGTAGGTGAAGAAGATTTGTTTGGGTCATTATTTTGGAATAAAAATTTCTCAGAAGAGTGGTTAGGCTTAACATGGGCCATTCCTCTTAATGATTATTGGAATGTTGGAATTACAAATTTTTTAACAGTAATTAGTCAAAGTGCAAGCTATCAATATGATTTGCAAGCATTAGGTAAAACAACAAGTGGTGATAATCAGGTAGCAATTTTAAAAAGAAACAGATTTAGGGCAATGAATCATTTTGGATATATTGCTAAACTAGGAATAAGTTATGCAAAAAAAAATATTAGCTTAGGGTTAACGGTTACAACACCAAAAGCACACATTAATGGATCGGGCAGTTTATTATATGAAGAAATACTTGCCGGTTATGAAAATAGTGCCCATCCGGAATCAAATAACATACTTGAATCGCACTTTTCAGAAAATGCTGAAGTAAAATTCAAATCACCACTTAGCGTAGGAATTGGTGGGGGATATAATTTTGGCAGAAATGTGTTACATGTTAGTGCTGAATGGTTTAATAAAGTAGATAAGTATTATTTATTAATCCCCGAGCCCTTTATAGGACAGACATCTGGAGAAAAAATACTTAACAGGTATATAGATGAACGTAAATCAGTAATTAATTATGGTGCAGGTATTGAATGGGGTATTGTTGATAGTTTGAGTTTTTATACCAGTTTCGCAACCGATTTTTCATCATTAATAATAAATAATGATGAAGATTTATCAAAAAGAATAACAGATGGCTATGACAACTCTTTTTTTTCTGGTAATATTTACAATTACGGAGGTGGTTTTGATTGGATACTAAAAAAATTCAGGTTAACCATTGGCTGCGTATATTCAAGGGGGATACAAACTATACCACAAATTGTTCGATTTCCTGAGGATGCAAACAATCCTGACACAAACCCAGATGATATTAAATATACCGATTTAATATGGGAGAGATGGCGTGTTTTAGTTGGTTTTTCAATGTCAATTAATAAGACAGTAAATTGATTATTAAGTTAGGATTAATTTTCTTAAATTCGAGGCTTTAAAAATTAATAATATATATACGGAGGAATAATATATGAGTGAAGAAATCAGAAATTTAGAACCAAAAGCAGTATGGGAGTATTTTTATCAGTTAACACAAATTCCACGCCAAAGCAAGCATGAGACTGCTGTTACCGAGTTTATGAAGAAATTTGGGGAAGGTTTAGGATTAGAAACAATTGTTGATAAAGTTGGAAATGTAATAATCCGCAAACCGGCAACTCCGGGGTACGAAGACAGAAAAGGAGTTGTTCTTCAAGGTCATTTAGATATGGTACCACAGGCAAACAGCGACTCGGGCCACGATTTTTTAAAAGACCCGATTGACGCTTACATTGATGGCGACTGGGTAACAGCGCGAGGAACAACACTTGGTGCCGATAATGGAATGGGTGTTGCTGCTGCAATGGCTATTTTAGCATCAAAAAATATTGAACATGGACTAGTTGAAGGGCTTTTTACTATTGACGAAGAAACCGGCATGAGTGGTGCTGAAGCGTTGCACCCTGACGCTTTAAAGGGCGATATACTCATGAATATGGACTCGGAAGACGAAGGCGAATTATACGTAGGATGCGCTGGCGGTATTGACGGTAATTTTTATTTTGATGCCAAGCTTAAAGGCATCCCCCCCCATATGACAGCTTACAAAATTAATATTACCGGATTAAAAGGTGGACACTCAGGATTAGACATCCCATTAGAAAGAGGAAACGCAAATAAATTATTATTCCGTTTTGTGCACATAGCAAATAAAAAATACGGTATTCATTTAACCGATATTCAAGGTGGTAGCTTGCGCAATGCCATTCCACGCGAGGCTTTTGCTACTTTTTTAATATCTGAGAAAAAAGCATCTGAATTATCAGAGTTTGTATCAAACTTTGAAACAATGGTTAAGGCAGAGTTGGCATCGGCTGACCCTGGTTTAACAGTAAGTGTTGAAAAAACCGACATGCCGAGCAAAATGATTTCAGACGGAGTGCAGAGCAGATTAACAAAGGCTGTAAACGGCTGCCCAAATGGAGTTATGCGTATGAGCATGGATATGGAAGGATTAGTTGAAACATCAACCAACCTTGCTATTGTAAAGTTAAATGGCAATGAAATAATTGTTCAATGCTTATTGCGCTCATCAGTTGATTCGGCAAAAGATGATTTAACAAATACCATAGGTAGTGTATTTGCCCTTGCCGATGCTCGTATTGAATTTACAGGCGATTATCCGGGATGGAAGCCAAATATGGATTCTCAAATTTTAACAGCTATGCAAAATACTTATAAAGATATTTATGGCAAAATACCTGAAACCAAAGGTATTCACGCAGGATTGGAGTGTGGTCTGTTAGGCGGGATTTACCCTAACTGGGATATGATTTCGTTTGGTCCAACCATACGTTTTCCTCACTCGCCCGATGAAAAGGTAAATATAAAAACCGTTGAGAAATTTTATAAATGGACAGTTGAATCACTAAAAAATGTTCCGAAAAAATAAAAATAAATTGATATGTGAGATTTAATAAATTAGTTTCAAATCTCACATATATCACACTTTTTTAATCTATAATAAACAAATTATGACAGAAACAATAAAATCATCATTAAGAGATAATGCAGGAGTACGCTGGTTTGTATTAATTCTAGTGTCGTTTACTATGCTAATTGCATATACATTTATGGAAGTACTTTCGCCGTTACAAACTCTAATACAAAGCACATATGGTTGGAGCGGAACCGATTGGGGAATAGTAACAGGCGCACAGGGTTATTTAAATGTATTTGCATTTATGCTAATATTTGCAGGTATTATTTTAGATAAAATGGGCATTAAGTTTACTTCAATTGGTGCAGGTGTTGTTATGATACTTGGTGCTATAATTAAATACTATGCATTTGCCGGCGACTTTGAAATTGGTTCAACTATTATTGGAATTGATAAAAGGGTATTTATATCGGCTGCAGGTTTTGCTTTATTTTGTGTTGGTGCCGAAGGTGCTGGAATAACAGTATCTAGAATTATCGTAAAGTGGTTTAAGGGTAAGGAAATGGCTCTTGCAATGGGTACCGAAATGGCATTAGCTCGTTTTGGATCATTTATTGCTTTATTTGGTTCTCCTCGTATAGCTAGCGCATTTGATATTCCTACAGCTGTTTTAGTTGGTACAATTGCGCTTAGTATAGCTTTAATTCTATTTATTGTTTATAGTGTTATGGATACCAAGTTAGACAATGAAATTGAAGATAATGCTGAAGAAGAAGAACCTTTTAAAATATCTGATATTAAAGTAATTATCACAAGTAAAGGTTTTTGGTATATTGCAATTCTTTGTCTTTTGTTCTATTCTGCTGTTTTCCCGTTTTATAAATTTTCATCGGGTTTAATGGTAAATAAGTTTGGTGTCGACCCTGCAACTGCCGGCGATATTCCATCCATATTACCATTTGGAACCATTTTATTAACACCATTGTTCGGATATCTTTACGATAGAATGGGTAAAGGTGCATCTATGATGATTCTAGGAGCTGCCCTATTAGTTATTGTTCATACAATTTTTTATATACCAGCTTTAACAGCAACTTGGGTTGCAATTTTTGCAGTTGTACTTTTAGGAATAGCTTTTTCATTAGTTCCTTCAGCAATGTGGCCATCGGTTCCTAAAATTATACCTGAGAAACAATTAGGCTCAGCATATGCTCTAATTTTTTATGTTCAAAATATTGGACTAATGTTAGTGCCAATTTTACTAGGTATAGTTTTAGATAAAACAAATCCTGGCGTTAACGAAAAAATAGAAAATGCTATTGCTACATTCCGAGAGCAGGGCGTGCCTGCAGGTGAAATAACCGCTAAAATACAAGAACTCAGAATATCGGGAGAAATACCTATGTTCGATTATTCATCAACATGGCTAATTTTTGTTGGTCTTACACTGCTAGCCTTAGTTTTCGGATTTTTATTAAAAGCCGAAGATAAGAAAAAAGGATACGGTCTTGAACTGCCAAATATCAGCAAATAACTATTAATACCATTTTAAAATAAAAATTACTGGTATAACACATAAAATCTGAATTATGCATAATTCAGGAAATAAAAAACCGCCTCAAAAATGGGCGGTTTTTTATTTTATCAATAGCATTAAGTTACCTTACAATAGTTGCAGCTCTATCGGGACCAACCGATACTATTTTTACCGGCACCCCTGTTTCGTTTTCGATAAACTTTATATAATCAAGCAATTCAACAGGTAAATCAGTTTCACTGTTATTATTGGTAATATCACAATTCCAACCTTTAAACTCACGGTAAACAGGTTCAATATTGTTTTCAATATCATAAGGAAAATAGTTTTGCTCCTTGCCATTAACCTTATAAGCCACAGCAACTTTAATGGTTTTAAAGCCATCAAGCACATCGGATTTTGTCATAATAAGCTCGGTTACGCCATTTATCATTATGCTATATTTTAGGGCAACCAAATCGAGCCAACCACATCGGCGTGGTCTGCCCGTTGTACTTCCGTACTCATGACCAATATCGCGCAGTTTTTGTCCGTGGTCATCAAACAGTTCGGTCGGGAACGGGCCCGAGCCCACGCGCGTGCAATATGCCTTAAAAATACCTTTTACATTGCCAATATTTGACGGTGCAATACCCATGCCTATACAAGCCCCCGCACAAATTGTATTTGATGATGTAACAAAAGGATACGATCCAAAATCGATATCAAGCATTGAGCCCTGTGCCCCTTCGGCCAAAATCTTTGTATTACCGCTTTTTATATAGTTGTTTATAACATGTTCACTATCAATAAACTTAAATGTTTTTAACAGCTCAATTCCCTCAAACCATGCCTTCTCCATCTTTTCAAGGTCAAAATCGTAATTATACAGCGATAGTATTTTTAGATGCTGTTGTTTCAACGATTCGTATTTTTCTTGAAAATTAGGAAGTAAAATATCACCTACCCTAAGGGCATTTCTACTAACCTTATCAGTATATGCAGGTCCTATTCCTTTTAATGTTGAGCCTATTTTATTTTCTCCTTTTGATTGTTCCATTGCCCCATCAAGAATTTTGTGAGTTGGAACAATCAGGTTAGCTTTTTTAGCAATTTGCAGCCTTTCGGTTGCATCGATGTTGAACTTTTTTAAATCGTCAATTTCAGTCTTAAAAATTTCGGGGTCAAGTACCACACCATTACCAATAATATTTAAAGTATTTTCATGAAATATGCCCGATGGTATCAGATGCAACACATGCTTAATATTATTAAACTCTAAACTGTGCCCGGCATTGGCTCCACCCTGAAATCGTGTAATAACACTATAATCAGGAGTTAATACATCAACAATTTTTCCTTTACCTTCATCGCCCCATTGAAGCCCTAACAATACATCAACCTTCATTATTTATAATCTTAGTTTAGTTGTAATAAACTTTATTTATTTATCTGAAAAAATTCAGTCCCGAATTTACTAATTATTTTTGCATTCACCTTGTATGGTTAAAATAAGTTATTAAAAATATTCACCAATTAGTAATAAAACATAATACCATAAATTCGCAAAGTGAGGGTTTTGCTTCCTAACAAACAGCGTATTAGGTATGATTTATCTCACTTTCAAGCTATAAGCGAAGCCCTCACTGATTGGTAGTTAGATTAAGCATTGCGAAATTGAGGTAATATAATAATTACCACACAACAATATCTGTGTTAGCTCTTTAACCTTGTGCCTATTTATTTATGTTTTGATTTGCCAGCTCTTTTTGGCATTCGCTGCATATACCATAACAATATAATGCATGATGTGAAAGATTAAAACCATTCTGTTTGGCTGCCCGTGTCTCTATTTCGCTAATTAGCGCATCACTAAATTCGGTAACCTTACCGCAATTAGTGCAAATCAGATGGTCGTGAGGAGTATTATTATATGCCTTTTCATATTGGGCAATATTATTTCCAAACTGATGTTTTATTACCAAATTACACTCTTGCAAAATATCAATAGTATTATAAAGGGTTGCACGGCTAACCCTATAATTTTTATTTTTCATATGTATGTACAACGACTCGATATCAAAATGCTCATTTTGAGAAAATATTTCATCAAGTATTGCAAATCTCTCGGGGGTTTTTCGGTACCCATTGCACTCTAAATATTTAACAAACAGTTCTTTTGCTTTCTCATTAAGCACATTTAAAGCTTCAGGATTATTATTATTGTAATTCATACATAGACTAATTAAAAATAACTTATTACAAATATAAAAATATTTTGCTTAAACCAATTGTACATTTAAAGGGTTTATGATAATAACTGTGTTTATTAGGTTGTATCAAAAAATTGAGTTAAAAAAGCATATCCCAACTGTTAAATCGAATCCTTAATTTCTTGTCTTGAAATTTGAGAAACACCCTTAATTTTACTGATGTTCATTATCAAATTATTTAAATCATTGGAGTTTTTTACATAAACATCAATTGCCCCTTCAAAAATACCATCATAACTCTCAAAATTAATTGAACGCATATTTACATTCAGCTCCTTTGAAATAATTTTGGTAACATTACTTACAATACCAATATCATCAATACCTTTTAATGTAATACGACCTAAAAACGCTAATATTTTTTTACTTTTCCACTCAACTTTTACAACATTTTGACTTTCGCTGGAACTTAGTCTAATGGCATTGGGGCATGATGTTGAGTGTATAATCAAATCATCATCGGTAGCTTTATATCCAATAACATCATCACCGGGTATTGGATTACAGCATGCTGCTATTTGGTAGTTGCTGGTATTATCATCAACAATAAGTGGTTTTGATTTATCAAATTTTTGTGCTGCACTAATAGCTTCCGGTTTTTCAAAACCCCAAAATTTAATATATTTACTTTTTGACCTTTTTTTAAGTATATTTTTAAGAGCATTGCGGTCTAATTTTTCCTCGCCAATTCTAAAATAGAGGTCTTCTTTGTTTCGGGTACGGTAATGGCCATTTAATTTTTTAAAAATTTTGGAGTTTGGTTGTATATCAAGCTCCATCAATATATATTCAATATGAATTTTACCTTCATCAATAATCATTTTTCGGCTGTCGCGGAATGCATTTTTTAATTTCGATTTTGCTTTAACTGTTGTAACAAAATCTAACCAATGAATATCAGGCTTCTGTTTATCAGATGTTATTATTTCAACTTGGTCGCCACCTTGAAGTTTATGGCTAAGCGGCACCAATTTATGATTTATTTTTGCACCTATTGCATGCAACCCTATTTCGGAGTGAATAAAAAATGCAAAATCGAGAGCTGTTGTTTCGGCCGGTAGTGTTATAATTTCACCTTTTGGTGTAAAAACCATTATTTCCGATGTGAAAAGGTTAAGCTTAAATTCATCTAAAAATTCAAATGCATCGGATTTTGGGTCTTCCAGCATCTCCCTAATTTCCTTTATCCACCTATCAAGCTCGCCCTCTTGCTGGGTTACCCCTTTGTATTTCCAATGTGCGGCATATCCTTTTTCAGCAATCTCATTCATACGGTTTGTCCTTATTTGCACCTCAACCCACTTACCATCAGGTCCCATAACAGTAGCATGTAAAGCCTCGTAACCGTTACTTTTTGGTTTGGTTACCCAATCTCTAATACGATCTGAGCGAGCCATATACATATCAGTAATAATGGAGTAAATTGTCCAGCACTGGGTTTTTTCCGGAATATCTTTTTTTGGATTAAAAATAATACGGATTGCAAACAAATCGAAAACCTCTTCAAATGTTACTTTTTTTGTCTCCATCTTCTTCCAAATAGAATAGATGCTTTTTGGCCTGCCGCTAATATCAAAATCAAACCCCTCTGCATTAAGCCGGTTAGTAATAGGCAGGGCAAAACGGTTAATATAGATAAGACGTTTTTTCTCGGTCTCTTTAATTAGGCTCTCAATTTTATCAAAATTGTTGGGATGAAGGTACTTTAGGCATAAATCTTCAAGCTCCGACTTTATGGCATATAAACCCAGCCTATGTGCCAGTGGTGCATATATAAACAGTGTTTCTCCTGCAATTTTAAGCTGCTTATTGGGTTTCATCGAGTCAAGCGTTCGCATATTGTGCAAACGGTCGGCCAGTTTAATAATTATAACACGCAGGTCGTCGGTTATTGTCATTAGTATTTTTCGAAAATTTTCGGCCTGCAACTCACTCTGTTTGTTAAATACACCCGATATTTTTGTAAGGCCTTCAACAATATTTGCTATTTTGTTGCCAAATTGCATCTTAATATCTTCAACGGTAACATCGGTATCTTCAACCACATCGTGTAATAATGAGGCAACAATTGATTTGGTACCAAGACCTATTTCGCTATAAGCAATTTTTGCAACAGTTATGGGGTGGTAAATATATGGCTCACCCGATTTTCGGCGCATATTGGCATGAGCCTCGTAGGCAATTTTAAAAGCGCGACTAACAATATCATGTTGTTCGGTTTTATTTTTAATATTGGCAATTTTAAGCAAACTGTTAAATTCACTTATTATATCTTTTTTTTCTTTTGCCGAAAATGCTTTCATACTTAAAATTCATTAATCATGAGAGAAGAATTGTAATTTACCTAAAAAGTTGATTGTGGGTTTATTAAACCTATTTTTCAATATTTAGCATACCCCATTTAGGCTATTAACAAAACCTTTCTATACAAACCAACTCGCTGTAATTTAAAGATAAAGTGTTTCTCAAATGAGCGAAGTAAATTCATGAAAATATTAATAAAAACCAAAGTTAATATTTTAGTTTATTTTTATTAAAAGATTGTTGGAAATGTTATTGATTGTTAAACGTAGTCATTAATAACCTAAAAAATAAAATAACGGCATTCTTACCCTAACCTGAATAATTCATAAACTTTTTGAAAAAGCAGTTAACATATTGATTATC
>CBDUWQ010000045.1:0-21778 GCA_965370965.1 uncultured Bacteroidales bacterium | reverse complement strand
GATAATCAATATGTTAACTGCTTTTTCAAAAAGTTTATGAATTATTCAGGATAAACTCTATTAAAAAAATCTATTTTTATTATGAGCAGATTCTTTGGGTTTATAAATCTTATTAATAAAACAATTCACTGTTAATATTCCCTTACATTTCATTATAAAATCTTTTAAGTTTTTTTTGCAAAAACAGGCGCGCCTTTCTTATTTGAACCTCAACAGTTTTTTCGCTTATACATAATAATTTAGCTATCTCTTTATGTCGTAAACCATCAATACGACTCATTTTAAAAATTATTTTTGAACGCTCAGGCAATTTGTCAATTGCCTCATTTAGGGCTTTTGTTAAAAATGGGTTAGGCTCTTTGGCTTTTTCAATAGTAGAATAATAAAAATGGTTCTCTTCATTAACATGCCTATTTACAATTTTTAAATGTCTGATATAATTTAATGCCTGATTATGTATGCTTTTATACAAATAGGCTTTTACATTAAAATCTTCATCAATCATTTTTCTTTTGTCCCAAATCATCAAAAAGGCCTCTTGAACCAACTCCTCAGCATCTTCGGGTTTATTAATAAAGCCCATAGCATAGCTAAGTAACGAATCATAAAGCATATTAAACAACTGTTTAAAAGCTTTTTTATCGCCTTTTTGAAGTTTAAAATAAAGTGATTTTATTGAATCAGCCAATATTTGCTTGTTGTAATACCATTTTAAAATCAAAATTACTGGTATAATGCCAATGTATAATCAAAACTGATATACAAATGCTAATGAAGTATATCGGTAACTTTGATTCACAATCGGTATAATTATAACCATGTGCAAATTACAAATAAATAACTACTCAAAAAAATGCCGGAGTTCGAATCATTATTTTATCGAACTTCGGCATTTGTCATTTGCTTTTAAATGTATTACCTAAAACTCTACAATGGTAACCCAATTAAATTTATCCTCAATATCGCCATATTGTGTACCAAGCAATTTTTCGTACAGTTTTGTTGATATTGGTCCGGCATTTCCATCTTTACTATAAATAAACTCTTTACCATCGGCTTGTAAATCAACAATTTTACCAATAGGTGAAATAACTGCTGCCGTACCACATGCTCCGCACTCTTCAAAAGTACCCAGCTCTTCAACCAGTATTTGGCGGCGTTCTACTTTCATTCCCATATCTTCAGCAATAGTCATTAAGCTTTTATTGGTAATGCTTGCTAAAATTGAGCTTGATTTAGGGGTAACATATGTATTGTCTTTAATTCCAAAAAAGTTGGCAGGTCCGCATTCGTCAATATATTTTTTCTCTTTTGCATCTAAATAAAGTGCGGCGGCATAACCATTTTTGTGTGCCCCATTGCCCGATGCTAAACTTGCTGCATAATTGCCACCTACTTTGTAAGTTCCTGTTCCAAGTGGTGCTGCCCTGTCGGCATCGCGTACTATTTGAATATTTACGGGTTTAAAGCCCTCTTTAAAATATGGTCCAACAGGCGTACCAAAAATCATAAAAAGATATTCATCGGCAGGTTTTACGCCTACCTGAGCCCCACTGCCAATTAATAATGGGCGCAAATAAAATGAAGCTCCTGTACCATAAGGCGGAATAAATTCGGAGTTTAATTCGATTACTTTTTTGCAAGCATTCCAAAAAATATCTTTCGGAACTTCGGCCATCATAATGCCGTTTGCTGAATTAACCATTCGCTTATGATTCTCTTCCCAACGAAAAAGGCGTACTTTGCTGTCTTTACCCTTAAATGCCTTTAACCCCTCAAAAGCCTCTTGACCATAATGCAAACAAGTGGCTGCCATATGTATAGGTATATTTTCTGACGATGAAACTTCTAATTCACCCCATTTACCATCTCTATAATAACATCTTACATTATAATTAGTTTTGGTATAGCCAAAGGCTAACTTGCCCCATTCAATATTTTTCATAGTATATTGTTTAATTAATTCATATAATTTATTATTTCAGATGATAAAAGTAAACATTAATTAATGTTGAGGCAACAGTTGTATTAATGTTACAAAAAATACATAGGGTTCACTCAAAAATAACTTTCAGTTTTCATGTATATCTTTTTGCTAAATGCTCGAACTTATTTATGAGCAAACCCATAACTAAAACAGCCAGCAAAATTAGCTGGCTGTTTTAATGGTTCACAATTGTTTTATTTAGCCTGTATTATGCATAAAAGCGAATAAAAAATTTACATTTTACTACATGTCAGTAGTTTAAGATTTTTTTGTGAAAAATTATTTTCTCTCATTTTCACCAAAGGTGCATCAATTTCGGGGCATCTGCTACGTTCCAAAAGCCTTGCCTCTGCCCCAAACTTGACGCATGCATAATACAGGTTAGGTCTTTATCTAAATCCTCCGTATTTTATTATTTGGCTATTTCGGTTAACAACCATAATAGGTATTCTTTCTTTATAGTTAGGATTAGCTTCTATATACTTTCGGTATTTTTTTACCATCATTACAATTAAATCTGAGTCAATATTTTCGGCAAATTTAATAACCTCATCCTGAAAAACCTTATTCTTTTTAGCTGTTTTAATACCATAAATAATGTTTTTTTTGTCGAGCATTTTTTTTGTAAAATAAATATTGTTTGCCATATCTTTCTTTTTGTACTCGTTGTTTAAATAAGGCTTAATAATATTTATATTACAATTGTAGTATTTCGAAAGGTAAACAACCATTTGAAGGGTCTCTTTGTAGTTTTTATCATGGTCAAGTGGTACAACAATTTCTTTGTAGTAAGTATGTGCCGGTTTTTCTTGTGCCACTACAAATGGTACATCTAAACCCCTAAGCCTTTTTATCATATCTTTTGGAAAGAGAGTTATTTTTTCATTCACTTTATATGATCCGCCAATTATAAATAAATTGGCTTTGGCTTCTTTAACTAATTTGTAAAAATTACTAAATGAAATCCCAAGTTCAACAGTAATATATGGATTAACATTATATTCTTTCATTATCCTTTCGCCAACTTCTTTTAGCTTTTCCTTCTCTTGGGCAACTATTTTTTCTTTTTGTTCTTTTCCGGTAAATAATCCGGGTTTTTCTAAGAAACGTGCAAGCATGACATGATTATTTACCTCTTTACCAAGTTGAACAGCATGCTTAAGAGCAATTTCACTTGATTCAGAATAATCCCAAGGTACAATTATCACATCTTTTCTTTTCTTTGACATAATAAATAAGCGTTAAATTATGTTCCTTAATATACAAAGTTAATTATTTTCTTCAACTAATTTCCTTATTGCATCTAATTGATTGTTTTTATTTACATCACGCAACCGTTTTGCGGTTTCTGTAAAGTACTGATGCTTCTCAATAAACGATATTTGAATCTGATTCCATTTGTTCAAATCATCTTCAATTATTTTATGTTCGGTAAGCTCTCTAAACAGGTTGCCTGACACTGGTATAAAATCAACACGCCCCAAATAGTCTAAATCAGAGTCGAGCATAATTTCTTCTAAATGATTTTTAGGTTTTGGAGGCAATTTTGTTACCATAATTAGTTCACTGATTTTTTCAATCTGTTCTTCGGTATAATCATAATCGGGCAATAACTCTTTTGCTAACAGTACTCCAGCGTCTTCGTGGTCTTTATAAGTATGAATAAAGCCACTATCGTGAAAAAGGGCGGCCGTTTTAAGTAACAGCATCTCTTCATCGGTAACATTTTCATTACGGCCAATTAATTCTACCTCTACTGTAACGTCAATTGTATGCTTTAAATTATGATAGTGTAAATCTTTTGGTAGTTTTTCTTGTAAAATATTTAAAACATGCTCTTCAAGGTCGTCAAAGCGTATTAGTGCCAACCTAACTGTAAAAACTTCATTGTGTTTTAACCCAACTCCGCCAATTGAAAGGGCGGGCCTAAAGCCATCAATAAAATACATATCAATTTCGCCTTTATATTTTACCGGCATTTTACCTCGGTACTGACACATAAAATAGTCTTTTACAAGCTCGTATGTCATACCGGTAATATTTACTTTACCAATTTCTCCCGATGCCTCCATGCGGCTTGCTATATTTACCGAATCGCCCCAAATTTCAAGGCGCTTTTTATTTGAGGTTGAATTGCAAAATACAGGCCCTGTGTGGATGCCCATGCGCAAATCCCAAATCTCTTGGTTTTTAGCAAAATATTGATCTTTAATAAAATTCATATATTGTTGCATCTCAAAAGCTGCCAAAACCACTTCAATAGGGTTGGTACGGTTTTTTTGTGGTATGCCACCTGCACACATATATGAATCACCAACGGTTTTTATTTTTTCGATGTGTAGCTTTTTTACCACATCATCAAACCTAAAAAAGAATTTATCAATATCGTCTATCAACTGTTCGGCATTTTCCTGTTCGGCCACTTTGGTAAAACCAAGTATATTTGAGAACAGTACTGTTACCATTTTATACCGCTGTGTTTTCTCTTTAGTCTTCTCCTTTAATTTATCAAACTCCTCTTTTGGCAAATAGTTAGTAAGTAATTCTTCATATTTTGACTTTTGTTCTGTAAGCTCTTTTGTGCGTGAACTTATCTCTTTTTCAAGAAGGTATTTCTCCCTTACTATCCTATAATCAATCCAATAATAAACAAAAAAGCTAAAACAAATTAGAAATATGGCATAAATTACCCATGCAAAAAAAGTGTTAAATACACAAGGGTAAAGGTTAATGGTAATTGTATCTGTAAAAAGGTGGTTATTGCTGTTTTTGGCATTAACAATCAATTTTATAGATGACCCTTTTATTGAGGTAAATTCTTTATATGGATAAGGATTCCATTTACTAAATTTAGTACTACTATTTTCAAGTAAAAACCTATATTCAACCAAATTGTATTTTTTAATAATGGCCGAGTCAACCCATATTGAAATTAATAATGGCGATATATTTTCATCAATGTTTATTACTCTTTTATTTGAAGCAGTATCGGTAACCGGTTTGTAATTAAGCGTATCGTTTATTGATATTTTAGTTACTAAAGGAGAGGTTTTTTTTAACTGGTTTTGCGACTTAACCGGTAAAAAAAATAGTACAATAAATGTCAAAAAAACAGCACCCCACATTTTTGTGTTGAAAAAAAAACTGCTTTTTTGCTTTATTATATTCATTTACAAAATTTTGCATTGAATATAGTAGGTTTATATTGAATAATCAAAATTAAAATAGAAGTATGGTCAAAAACATATAATTTTTTGACCAAATTAAAAAAAGCTGCCACGAAAAGACTATTGTTAGTCTTAGTTTTGACAGCTTTTAATTTAAAATCGTTATATAGTTTGTAACAGTCAGGTCAAAGACTGAGTTTTTGGGCAAGCACTCTAATTAAAAATTTAAAGAAACACCCACAGCAAGTGGATAGAGCTCTGGTCCTTTATTTTTTTCAAAAAGTGGCATCATGCTATAAGCTCCGTAAATACCAAAATTACCATATCCTAAGCGTGCAGTCAGCCTATAATCAAGCGATGTGGTAAAAAAATCTTTTCTATCCTTAAATTTAGTATTGTCGTTGGTTTTGATTTTTGTGTGCGCACTCAGTTTTAATCCCCCTTCTACCCCTGCACTTATATAAAACTCTTTACCTTGGGTAGGAATCTGAAACTCTATTAAAATGGGTATCATTAAATACCAAGTGGTTAGTTTGCTCATTTTGCCATTTACCTCGGGTTTTTCTTCAAATTTTAATATTGTTGAATCTGATGATAGAACAGTATTTGTGTTTCGAAATTTATAATTATTCCATTTAAAACCTACTCCTGTTACCAATCCTAATCTTTGTTTTATAATATTTAAGCCTACCTGAGCAAAATTAATATTTACCTCAAACGATTTATTAGTGTTTACTTCAAGCAAACTCCATTCGGGTGGCAATGACAAAGATTTATCTGCTGTTACATAATTATTTAAACCCATTGAAAAGCTAGCCCAGTGAGGTCTAAAACGATCTTTATTGCTATTACGGTGAATTGTCCAATTATCGTCATCGTCACTCCATGTCCAGTCTTCATCCCAATCATCATTATCCCAATCATCATCTTTTTCAATAATAATGTTGTTGCCATCCTCAATAATGGCAATTTTCATTTTACCCACCCTTATTTTTGTGGTATCATGTGATATTGTGGCTGGATCTAATTGTTGTAACTCACTTTCTATTTCTGAAAATGTATCATTATTAACAACGGTATCAGCCGAAACCTTTTGCATAAGTTCAGTTATTGTATCGGCAACAGTTGTATTTTTATTTATTACCAATAGGTTTGCAAAACATGTTGATGCTGATAAACCTATAATTAAGATAGCTATTATAAATGTATTATTTTTCATGATTTTAAGATTTAAGTATTAACTATTTTTTGTTTTTTACATTTGTTGAAAATGAGAAAAGCCTACTGTTAAAAGCAATTTTTGTTTTATTTTGCTTTTCTAACTCAACAACCTTAAATTCAGCATTTGTAACTTTATTTAGTTCCGAAATACCTGCTTGTGCAAGTTGCCAAATCCTTTCTTTATTAAATGGTTCTCTTTTTTGTTTTTTGCTATTTTCACTAAGCAACTCATTAGTAGTTTTGTTGGCAAAACCTTTTAACATTGTTCGCTCATTAAAAATTTTCTTACATAGTTTACAATTTAACTGTTTAACACCAATTGGCTGAATGAGTTTCACAAGCTTCATCTTTTTTAACGTGTTGTTGGCTGCTATTGGCTGTTTTTTTCCGCTTATTTTTTCAAACCCAAAAGGGTCGTCAAAAATTGATTTTTTCTGTTCTTTTTCATCATCTAATGCAGGTGCATCATTTTTATCTGCAATAATTGGCTTTTCAATATCTTTAATATTGTTTTTTACAGAAATAATACCTGCCAGTTGGGTTTTATCATCAATAGTTGTAGTATAAAAAATCATAAATGCCAATATCAGTATGGCAGCTACGGATGCAACAAAAGATGCATGCTTTTTAATACCGGTTGATAACAGTGTAAAATGCTTAATTTTTCTTTTGTCAGGATAAATAATTGAGAAATCGGGAACTAATTTTGTTTTTTCAAAAAGGGAAAGCTCTTTTTGCTTTTTACTATCCCCTTTTATTATCTCATCAAAAAACACTTGCTCATTATCATTTAATTTACCTTCAATATAAGCTATACATAATTGCTGAAAATACTCTGATGATGAATATGTTTTGCGCAAAGGTATATTTTTCAAAATCTCTTTTTCCGAAAATTCTTCATTAGTGTTTTCAATATGAATATTGTCAAACAATTCGAATTCTATTTGGATATCAGGATTAAGCAAAAGGAATTTCTCAACTTGCTGCCTCATTTCGGCAGTAAGTGTTCCATCTGCATAGTCCACTAAAATCAATTCGTAATTGTCTCTGTTAATATTCATTTTTTCCTTTTTACCTAAAAATTTGTTCTACTGTTATTTTTACTATTTCCATTAAACTCATGGTATCGCAATATGCTTATATTACTGCATCCATACTTCCAATATAATTCTTCAGTAATACCCGCGCCCTAAAAATATAAACTTTTACTTGCGATTCATTCAACCCTGTTATCTCACCAATTTCTTGATACGAATATCCTTCATAATCGCGTAACATTATAACCGACCGCTGTACTTCGTTAAGCCTGTTTAATGCTTCATTAAGAATCTCACTTAAATCTGAAAATTGTTTGTTATGTGAATACTTATTTTCACTCACATTTTCAAAATCCGACATTCGTTTCTCTTTACGAATAACATCAATCATTGTGTGATAGGCGGTGGTAAAAATGTAACCTTTTGCTTTTAAAGGATTTACATTGCCAACATTTATCCACAGCTTTTCATATGTATCTTGAACAATGTCTTTGGCTTTTTCACTGTTTTTTATATTTTTCAGGATAAACCGGTAAACACCGTCTGAATACATATCAACCGCCTTGTTATACTCTTCTATGTTCATTGTTTTAAATTGGCTACGGTAAAATGACGGAAAGGTATCTGTTTTGTTACAATTTTTCTGTCTTTTGTTTTCCAATACATCTTCTTCTAATTACAAGAAGGTCTCAACAAGCCCTTTCAATCTTGCTTTTAGAGGGAATAGGTAAAAATGAAAGGTTGCCGTTTTATTAAAAGCAGAGCGATGCTATGCCTATCCTGATTAAACTTTTTTATTTTTTTTAATTTTTCTTTGCATAAATAAAATTTGGGCTTATATTTGCACCCTCAAATGCGAGAATAGCTCAGTTGGTAGAGCACGACCTTGCCAAGGTCGGGGTCGCGGGTTCGAATCCCGTTTCCCGCTCTCTTTTAAAAAAAGGTCTTTGAATATATTTGCAAGGTAGTAATACCCACCAAAAAAAAAAGAAGTTTATTATTTTATGCTTCTTTTTTTTTGCACAGCAAATTCAAGCCCAGGTGGCGGAATTGGTAGACGCGCAGGACTTAAAATCCTGTGGGCAGTAATGCCCGTGCCGGTTCGAGACCGGCCCCGGGTACAAAAAGCCTCAGCATTTATGTTGGGGCTTTTTTTGTTTAAAAGTTCTCAATTATTTACCCTGAATAATTCATAAACTTTTTGAAAAAGCAGTTAACATATTGATTATCACAACAAAAGGGTATTTTAGTAAAAAAATTAATTTTTGAAAAAGTTTCCAAGTGCATTTATTTTAATGCATCTGTTTCGTTACGAAACCCTTGAAATATAAAGATATATCGGCGGTTTCCGATGCCTTACAGCTACATCAAACTAAACGCATGAATTATTCAGGTTACACTCTTACAAAAATAAGCTGTTAATATTAATTTATATTTGACTGATGTATTATGTTTATGCTATAAAAAGTGAAATAAAAGATTGGATATACGTTGGGATTACAGACGATATTGAACGCCGATTAAAACAACATAATTCCGGTTGGAATCGTAGTACAAAACCTTATCGGCCATTTCAACTAATTTATTCAGAAAAATGTATAGATAGACCTACTGCCAGAAAACGCGAAAAATATCTTAAATCGGCAGCTGGAAAAAGATTTATACGAAAGTAGTAATACCCGTGCCGGCCCGTCTAAATGGCTTTAGCCGGGTAGATTCGAGACCGGCCCCGGGTACAAAAAGCCTCAGCATTTATGTTGGGGCTTTTTTTGTTTAAAAGAAAAATAATATCTTTAACCAAAGTTTTTTATAAAACACCCATAAACATTCACAGATTGTACGTTTCGTTAAAATATTTATGCTACAAATGGTAAGTAATTTTAAACTTATGAAAACAAATATTCAAAAATTTCTTTTAATACTGATGTTTACAGCATTGTCATCAGGTATTTATGCTCAAAAAAAGGAGATAAAAGTGCAAATTATGCATAATGATGAGATTATTTTAGATACCACCCTTTATAAAACCAGTGCCGAAGCCAAAAAGGTTATTATTAATTTAGTTGAACAATTTTCAACCGATAAGGTTACTATTAACACAAAAATAACTCATGGCTTATATGTTTTTAATATTACAAACGATAACTGGAAAGAGTCGGAAGAAAAGAAAAAAGAAAAAACGGATACAATTATTGAAAATAAAAATAACAACAAGCCTGTTGAAATAACTCAACACACCAATACAAGTGATATTGATGTTGACAGCCTGTTTAAGGAGTTCTCAGATGAGCTTGATATGCAATGGAAGGTAGCAAATATTGAGGTTATTATTGACTCCATTGGTAACGCTTTTAATACAATAAAAGGTGATTTTATAAATTATGATTTTGAAAACGACCCCGGTATCCAAAACTTAAAAACCGGATTTAATGACTTATTAGAAATAATAAAAACAACAAGAATTATTATTATACAAGAGGGGGATACAATAAAAATTGACTAATCATCAATGGAATCACACAGGTCTTTAAGCTCTCTTTTCATTTTCTTTATATCTTCAATCTTATCATCTAACGAGCTGTTAAATTGGCTTAGCTTTGATTTTAATTCGTTTATGTGGCTCTCATAATAAACCTCGGTAATATCTTTATCAAGCTCCCCCCTGTTTTTTATATCGGCAACTTTTTTTTGTATATACTTCATTATATCATACAAATAACTCTCCACGTCCGAATTAATATCCATCTCCTGATAAATATCCTGATTGATAAAGTTAATATCAAAAACAACATCTTTTTGGTTTGCTTCTGATACCATCTGGTTAAAATATTTTATATACTGCTTAAATTGGATTTGTATTTTTTCGGGCATATTAAATATTTGCATCATTATGCGCGAGGCTTCTTTTTTACGCTTTTCTAATGTAAGATAGTGCATAACCGCATATAAACCACGCTTTATTACTTTTTGAGGAGGAAAAACCATTGGGTTTTCTTCAATATTTAATGTTTTTAAGCAAGTTAAATCTGTAATACTAAGCGGTAACGAATGAAGTTCGCAAAAACTGACATCAAAAAAATCTAAATCACTAAACCGACCTATTTCGCTTGGTATTTTCACAAACGGGTTATAACTAATATCAAAAAATTTTAACTGCAATAAGTTACCAATACCAACCGGCAGTTTTGTTATTCTGTTGCGGGTTAATAATAGCTTTTTAAGATTAGTAAGGTTGCAAATGGTTGAGGGTAAAACAGTAATATTATTGTAACTTAAATTTAATGATATTAATTCGGTAAAATCACCCAATTCATCAGGCAATTCAGTAATCCCCTTATTTGAGAGGTCTAATTCTTTTACTTTTTTCTGTTTTGCTTTAGTAATAAACTGTAATACTTCAGATTTATTCATTTAATATTGATTTTTGAGAAAAACAACCATATAATAGATACGTATTACATTTAATAATGTTTTAGAGATAACATAAAATGGTGGCACTTAATCAGTATTTTTATGATATTGATTTTATGTTTATTACAATTGGCTATCAAGTATAATCATTATATTTAATGTTTATTTAATAACTATTCGTTATATTCTTGTAAGTAGTTGATTGTCAGTTAATTTAGATGCGATTGTTTTTACGTATAAGCTATTGATTATCAGTGATGTAGTTTTAATCTCATTACCTGTCTGGCCGACAAGGCAGGCTCATATCTCAGAATCTAACGAACTATTGTTTAAAGCACTATATTTTTAATATTTTATATAATTGCACAAACTGAGAAAATTAGCATCAGCAATACTATTATTTTTAATTGTGGTTGTGGGTTACAGCCAACAATACTCAAACCTGCGCAAAAAAATGGTTGTTATAACCGATTCAATAATATTTGACACATTAAGCATAGTACCGGGCAGCGAGATTTTAAGAGACATTAAACAACAAATTATGCCCGATTCGCTATACCATATCAACTATTCAAAAAGCACTCTTTATACAAAAAACACTGCAATAAAAGGCAAGCAAATTTTAATTACATACAGGGTATTCCCTTATAATTTCTCAAAACCTTATCCCGAGCATCCTGTTAAAGAAAAGACCGACACGCTAAAACCAAATTTAGCTTTTAGTATATACACCCCATTGGAGAACCAAACAAATGAGGAACCAAAATTGCATGTAAACGGAAATATCTCAAGGGGGGCAAGTGTTGGTAATGCCCAAAATTTGGTGGTAAACTCAAACCTAAACCTGCAATTAACCGGCGAATTATCGGAGGGTTTATATATTGAAGCCCTTTTATCTGATAAAAACATCCCCGTTCAGCCCGATGGATATACGCAGCAAATACAGGAGTTTGATCAGGTTTATATCAGACTGTTCGATTCTATACGCTCGTTGCAGATGGGCGATGTGGAGATAAATTCATCAAAAAGCCATTTTTTAAAATTTAACCGCCGTATCCTTGGCGGGAATTTTACTAACAGGCTTATGCCGCTTTCAAAAAACACAACAGCTACCGCCCAAATAAGTGCAGCTGTTTCAAAAGGTAGTTTTAACCGAACCCCGTTTTTGGGTATTGAGGGTATTCAGGGGCCTTACCCTTTAAAAGGCGCAAATAACGAAACCTATATAATAATACTTGCCGGTACCGAGAAAATATATTTAGATGGGGTTTTGCTTGAAAGGGGCGAAAATGCCGACTATGTAATTAATTACAATACCGCCGAATTAACATTTACGCCCAAGCATTTTATTACAAAAAACAGCCGAATTATTGCCGAATTTGAATATTCAGATAAAAACTACAACCGCTTTATTTTTTATGCACAAGGCGAGGTAAAACATAAAAACAACACTTACTCAATTCAAATTTTTACTGAAGGTGATGCAAAAAACCAGCCTGTAAACCAACTACTTACCGATGAGCATAAGCACATACTTGCCAATGCCGGCGATAACCCTATGCAAGCCATTGTGCCAAACTATGATAGTATTGCTTTTAATAAAAATATGGTTTTTTATAAAATTACCGACACCATAGTAAATGGTATTACTTACGATAGTGTTTTAGTTTATTCAACCAACCCCGATAGTGCATTTTATAGGGCAGGATTTGCCATGGTTGGCAAAAACAGGGGGAATTATATTCAGGATATTACTCCGGCAAACGGCAAGGTTTTTAAATGGTTAGCCCCTGTTAATGGCATACTACAGGGTAATTACGAACCAATTCAACTGCTTATTGCACCAAAAAAACAGCAAATGTTTATTGCAAAATCTTCATTCAATATAAATGCCCGAACCAAGGCTGTTGTTGAGCTGGCCTTTTCTCAAAAAGACATAAACACCTTTTCGGATATTGATAATACCGATAATAGAGGTATGGCAGTAAAAAACTATATTGAGCATACAATTCCTATGCAAACAAAAAGCCTCACAATGGGTTTGACTTACGAAATGGCTCAAAAACATTTTAATCCCATTGAACGATACAGAAATCCAGAGTTTAAACGCGATTGGAATCTTACTTCTCCAATATTTAATGATGAACATTTTTTAAAAGCTGACATTTCTCTTAATAAAAAGAAAACAACAAAAGCATCATTAATTACAGAGTTTTTGGATTATGGCAGCGAATACCGTGGTTACCGAAACTCACTTTTTACAAATTTTATGTTTTACAAATTTACCTTTACAGGAAAGGCTAGTCTGCTTAATACTACCACATTAGCAAATAATACGCAGTTTTATCGCCATAACCTTAAATTAGTTCGCCATGTATGGAAAATAAAGCTTGGCGTTAGCCACGATTTTGAGGATAACCAACAAAAAAGCATACTTACCGATTCGTTATTACTACTGAGTAAAAAGCACAGTCTGGCTGAGGCTTTTATCAGCAATAGCGACAGCTCAAAAAACAAATTTTCGGTTACTTATAGAAACCGTACCGACTTTTTACCTTTTAAAAACAAGCTAACGCCAACTACCCAAACCAACGATGTAATTTTTAATTCGCAATTGGGAACGGACAAAAGGCAAAGCTTAAAAAGCTCAATAATTTGGCGCAATTTGCAAATAAAGAACAGCCAGATTGATATTACCAAAAAAAACGAACAAAACCTTTTGGCCCGTGTTGACCATCAATTAAAACTTAATAAACGCGTGCTCAGTTTTTTTACCTTTTATGAAATAAGTACGGGCATGGAAACCCGCAAAGAGTTTTCGTATATTGAGGTGGCAGCCGGACAAGGTATTTATGTGTGGGTTGACTATAACAACAATGACATTCCGGAGCTTAATGAATTTGAGGTGTCGCCATTTCCTGAGGAGGCTAATTACTTAAAAATTTATACCCCTACAAACGACTATATTAAAATATATTCATTACGATTTAACGAAACCATAAAACTTGACCCAGGCAGGGTTTGGCGAAATAAAGAGGGTATTAAAAAGTTTATTTCGCGCTTTAATAATACTTTTACTTTTAGGGCACAGCAAAAACACACATCCAACGATTTAATATCGCGCATAAACCCGTTTCCGGGATATGTAAACGACACATCGCAAATAAACAGAAATGTATCGTTCCGCAATACTTTTTCGTTTAACCGCACAAACCCGAAATTTGGAGCCGACTATATTTTTAACCACCAAAATCGTAAAACTCTGCTTACAAATGGTTTTGATGCATCTGAAAATAGTGCCCATACAGTAAAGCTACGCTGGAACATAACCACCAACTTTTTGCTTTTAAACAATGCACAGATTAATGAAAAAACCTATTCGTCGGAGTTTTTTACCAATAAAAATTATATAATAGAGGCTGCTGAAAACAGCGCAACATTGCAATGGCAGCCAACAACAAAATTCAGGTTTTCGGTTATTTACAAAATAAAAAGCAAAATCAACAAATTAGGATATGAAACAGCACTTTTGCAGGAAGCCGGTCCCGAGATTAAAATAAACTCACCAAAACAGGGTATGGTTTCGGCCAAAGTTTCAATAATTTTAAATAATTATAATGGTGAACCTAATGCCCCGGTAACTTATTCAATGTTAGAGGGGTATCAACCGGGCGAAAACTATCGTTGGTCTGTTAATTTTTCGAGAAATATTAATAAGTTTTTAAGGCTTAGCCTTTCGTACAACGGGCGAAAACCTGCCGAAACAGAAATAATACATACGGGGCAATTTAGCTTAAGTGCATTTTTTTAGGCTATATCAAACCGTGATGAAGTTAGCCCCCGATTATACTTTATGAATAATCGGGGGCTAATAGAGTTTTACTCTGCCTCATATAGTTTTCCGTTAAAACGCCCTATCCACTTTGCGTTTTTTACCATTGTTTTTGTCATTAATATAGTCTGTTCGTTTTTGTTGGGCAGCCTTATTGTGCGCCATGTTACCCATCCAATTTGGGTGTGTCCCTTATTGGTAATTTCAACTATTTTGTTTCCTAATTGAACTGTCCATTCGGCATTTTGGTACTGCCCTTTTATTATTTGGGCACTTTGTGTGATGCCATCGGCTCCGGTTATTTTTTGCCATTTAATAGCTCCAATTTTAACAGTTTTGTTGTTTGGGTATTTTGCCCATATTGCATAGGCATCCACAATACCAACTCCTATTAAATTTTCTCCTTCGCCTATGCGCTTAAATCCGTATATTCTAAATGCTGAGCTGTCAGCCAATTTAATCATTTCATGTTCGGTTGTACCAAAAGTTTTCATTGAGGTGCCTACATCAACAACAAAATCGCCATTGTTTAAAATTGCTTTGCCCGGATTTATATACTCGCTTGGTGTTTGCAGCAAAATTATCTCTTTGTTTTTTGAGCAAAGCAGTCCACTGTTTGATTTGTCGAACATTGTAATCAACGAATTTTGGTATCCGCTTATGCCAATTAGTGTAACTTGTATTATTTTGCGCCCGCTAACAGGCTCTGTAATATATTTTACCGATGCATTGTTAAAATCATCGGGTTTTTGGGTAATTGCAGCTACACCAATTATAGTTGCCGTTTTTTCCGGTTTAATTACTTCAAAAGTTTTTTCATCAATAAAATTATTATCCAAAAATACTTTAACCTTATAATTCCCGCATGTCCATTTTCCAAAATCATTATACCCCCAACCATTGCTGGTGTGGGTTGCGCTACCCCAATCGGCCTTTATTGTAATTGTATCGGTTTGTTCGCCTTCAAAATCGCCGTTATTATCGTACCATTTTAATTGCAGATAATGCTTTTGAGGTGCTTTTTGGTAAATAAGGTTTTTTAGGCTTATTTCAACAGACAGATATTTTAATGAATCAATAATAAAAGTGGCTTTATACTCTCTATCTTTTTTTTCGGGTTTATTATCGCCATATCCAAATACTTTTATGCTATTAACCTCATATTCTTTTTCTTTTATTGAAAAGTTTTGCTTGCCCACAAAAGTATCATCAACAAATACCTCAACTTTACAATTGCCAATTGCCCAATTGCCTGCCTCTTTTCTGCCCCAGCCATTGCTACTGTAATTACTCGACTTCCAATCGGCATTAATTTTTACTGTTCCAGTCTGTTCGCCTTCAATCTCGCCTTTAGTGTTATACCAAACAAATTTTATGGTATGTTCATGTGGTCTTTTTTCATATAAATGATTAATAATATTTACTTCAACATACATATAACGCGTATATTGTTTATAAAATGAGGTGCTATAGTATCTGTCACTTTTTTTTGCCCTTGTCTCTCCACACTCAAATAGTTTTATGCTGTTAATTGTATATTCGTTTGTTTTTGTTGTTTTTTGCTTGCCGCTTTCGGTATTAATTGAATTGACACATTTTTCATCATATTGCAGCAGTACATGCTTTGGCAGTATTGTTTTGGGCACTTCAAATATCAAATTTAATATTTCGCCCTTGTTGCGAACATAAACAGTAGCACCCTCGCTTGCCTCAAAGTTTGATTTACTCCCCATTATTTCAATTTCGCCCCATGCTCCGGGTTTGCCAAATTTATGGTTTGCAATATCGGTTAACATAAAGCATAGTGAAGAAAACTCAGTATTATTTTCAATTTTAAGCAGCTTTAACGATATAAGTATAAAGTGGTTGCCCGCAGTTGCTTTAACCTTTTGTGAAGGTGTTTGATTTGATTTGCCAATACCTGTTATTTTAAACACCCCTTTGGTAAACTGTATTTCTTGATTTTTGAAAATATACCCTTGCTGTGAGTAGGTGGTTGCACAAACAATAGTGATGCAAATGGTTAATAATAGATTTTTCATAGTTATGGTTTTTCAAATTTATGGTAATAATTTATATTGTCCTAAAATCTGCAAGGTTTTTTATTTATGCTTATTAATGAGGCACTTGTGCAATAACCAATTTACCTATTTTAGTGAATTAAAATTCGTGGTAACCTGCCAATCATCAGGTGTGCCTGCACGTAAACCATAGGCAGGCGGGTTTGTATAATCACATTGGGTCAACATCAATCATAATTTGGGTTGTTTTGTACTCCTTTTGTGCATTTACTGTATTAATTGTTTGCTGTATGTTTTGTTTAACCTCGGTAATTTTTAGCCCTTTTTGCAGTTTTACCAAAATATTTTTAATATAATAATTTTGGATGCGCATTATAACAGGTGTTGTGGGGCCAAGTATTTTGCACTGCCTTGTTTTTTTAAGTTCGGCTGCCAATTTATTGCTTACCTTATTTAAAACATTTTTATCGCGGTGCTTTAACGTAAGTTTTATCAAACGGCTAAATGGGGGGTAAAAAAACTGCTTGCGCTCTTTTAGCTGGTACTCATACATTTGTTGGTAATTGTTGTTAACTACCTGATTTATTATTATGTTCTCGGTATCGTATGTTTGAATAATAACTTTACCCTGCTTTTTTTTTCGTCCGGCCCGCCCGCTAACCTGTGTCATAAGCTGGTAACTGCGCTCGTAAGCTCTAAAATCGGGAAACCTCAGCATATTATCGGCACTTAAAATACCTACTACGCTTACATGGTCAAAATCGAGCCCTTTTGATACCATTTGTGTGCCAATAAGTATGTCGATGTTATGTTGCTGAAAATCGTTAATAATAACCTCATGCCCGTGTTTGCCACGGGTTGAGTCTAAGTCTAACCTGCCAACTTTAGCATCGGGAAACATAAGCGCAATTTCATCCTCAACTTTCTCTGTTCCAAACCCTTTGGTTTCCATATTAGGTTGGTTGCAGTGGTTGCATCGGTAAACACCGGTAATACTAAACCCGCAATAGTGGCAAACCAATTTGTTTATGGCTTTGTGGTAAGTAAGGCTTACATCGCACCATTTGCATGTAGGAACCCATCCACAGCTACCACACTCTAAATAAGGGCTAAAGCCGCGGCGATTTTGAAAAAGTATTACCTGCTCGTCATTTTTAAGTGCCTCTTCAATATTGTCAATCATCATTGGTGTAAAATGCGATTGCATCTGCTTTTTATTGTGTGCTTTCCGTACATCGGCAAGCATAATTTTTGGCATTTCAATATTTTGATGGCGCTGTAGCAGTTCAACCAAGGCATAACGTCCTGTTTTTGCGTTATAATAACTCTCAAGCGAAGGGGTTGCAGTACCCAGCAGCACTTTTGATTTATGTATTTGGCTGAGCACAACCGACAAATCGCGGGCATTGTAACGCGGCGACGGGTTAAATTGCTTGTAGGTGTTTTCGTGCTCTTCGTCAACAATAATAAGCCCAAGTTTATTAAAGGGCAATAATACCGACGACCGTGCCCCGAGTATTATTTGATATGAATTTTTATCGTTGCGCAAAACATTGTTCCACAACTCAACCCTTTCGGCATCAGAAAATTTTGAGTGGTAAACCCCAACCTTATTCCCAAAAACAACCTTTAACCGCTGAATAATTTGCGATGTAAGGGCAATTTCGGGCAAAAGGTAAAGCACCTGCTTTTTTTGCTGTAATATTTGTTCAATTAAATGAATGTATATTTCGGTTTTACCGCTTGATGTTACTCCATGCAGCAATACAACATCTTTTTTTTCAAAATAATTGTTTATTTGATTTAAGGCAACTATTTGACTTTTGCTTAACTCCTTTTTTTGACGGGTTTTGTTAGGCTCGTTTATAAGGCGCGATATTTCAATTTCACTCTCTTTAATAATGTTTTTTACACAAAGCCCTTTTATTATTGCGGCACTTACCCCCGATATTTCAATAAGTTTTTGCTTTGATATCTGTTTCCCTTTAAGGGCATTATCGACACCTATAAATTCAATAAATTTTTGAAGAAGCTGTTGTTGTTTGGCAGCACTTTTTAAAATGGCAACCGTTTTCTCAATTTTTTCATGTGTGTCAATTCTTTTAGCCAGCGTAATAAATTTGGTGCTTTTAGGTTTGTATTTGTTTTTAACATCCTCTTGTATAACTATGGCATTTTTAACCAACAAACTTTTTATTATTGGCATCGGGTTTTTTACACCTGTAAGCTTTATTAAATCGCCAATGGTTAATAATTGTTCGTGTTTTAATGCATTGGTTATCAGTTGCTCCTTATCAGATAATTCAATGTTTTGTATAAAGTTTTCGGAAGGTAAAATTTTTGTTTCGCTCTCTAATCTCAATCCCGATGGTAAGGCTGCCTTATAAAAATCGCCAATACTGCACATATAGTAGTCG
This sequence comes from uncultured Bacteroidales bacterium, assembly GCA_965370965.1. Lineage (GTDB taxonomy): Bacteria > Bacteroidota > Bacteroidia > Bacteroidales > SZUA-534 > GH45. The sequence continues at coordinate 2,685 of CBDUWQ010000045.1, read as the reverse complement.
GCGCTCCACTCCCACAGCCTTATCTGAAATTTATTTACCGATGGTTTCTCATCTAAAACATCAATAATGGGTTTAACTTCGTACTCTTGAGGTTTGTTGTTATGAATATTAAATATTAATGCAGTGTATAATTTTTTACTGCCAAATTGCACTAAAATACGTTTGCCAACCTCAATTTTTGCAATAAGGTGTTCGGGTACTTCATATGTAAAAAAGCCCCTTACCGGAAGGGGCAATATTACATTTATATATGTTGATGAGAATAACAATTTTTATGTATCAATGTAATACATTGTTGACTACTATGTTTTCTTCATCTTTGGCAATCCAATCTTTTTTAACATCTCATTTGCCTTCTCTAATTTCTTTGGAAACAAAACTTTATTGTTAAAAAAATCTAATGATTTGTCTATTAAAACAACAGGTTTCTTTTTTGTATTAATTTCCTTAATCCCCATAACTATTTATTTTTAAGTTTTACAAGAAATGCTTCATACTCCACATCCTTTTGAAATTCCTCCCAGCCAACTTCTATTTCACCATAAATCTCAAAATCTTGCTTTATTTTCTCTAAATACTTTGTAATCCCCATGCGATAAAGCCTTGTTCTTGATTTAGTGCTTCCTGTTGCATAAACCATGGCTTCCTTGTGTTTATCAAAAAATGCATACAAAATTGCAACAACTGTCGCTAAAACTTTTTCACTATCACCATTATTTGAAATAGTACTATCATCAATTTCATCAGTTTCCATATTCTTGTCCCCAAAGCCAAGATTATAAAGGTCTTTGTAGTTAGTTGGTGTATATTGAATTAATTTTGGGATTTTACCTTTTATCCCAACACTAACAAACTCAAATACTTCGAGCTGTTCTCCTGATTTTAATTCATATTTGTCTAGCTTCATAAGCTATAACTATTTGTACAAATATCGTTATTTTGAAATTAACATACAAAAATCTCTATGACGCCAAAGTATTGTAGCCAACTCAATAATATAAGTATCTAAAATTTAAAATGAAAATATATTACAGCTATAATTTAACAGCAATCTATAATGGGAGTAAAAATTTTAATCATCTCCCCCAAGGATAATCTTTTCTTACAACGCAGTATGAACCGTTTTGGGTATTTGCCAAATCAATTTCAAACTCAATTTTTTGTTGGTAACCAACATAGGGCTCAATAAACTTCACAAAATATTTTTGTCTGTTTACCCCTGTAATTTCAATATCAAGGTCAAATAAACAACTGCAATCACACATAGCTTCTTTTTCAAATTCCTCTATAATAATTGTATCGTTATTTAATGATATTTTACAATACAACTCTCCGGGGCAGCAGTTAAACCCCGCATTAACATGTTTAATTATTAACTTTTTTGTTAGTTGTTCAAATGAATATTCAACACACGAAATGCTATCGGGTACAGGATTTTCACCATTTGCCGATTTTAAGTTTTTGCATCCTGAGTTAGCTGTTACCTGTCCGGCTATATAACCACTACTGTTGTTGTTATTACTATTCTCTTTTACGCAACTAATAGAAGCAATTAAAACAGTAATAAATAATGCTGCAAAATAAGTTATTGTTTTCATAATAGTTAAAATTTATTTTCTATACGCACCAAGGTGCGCGAAACCTGCCCAACGTTGAGCTTGGCAGGCGGGTATAACCCAAATATTCCTCGACTATACTTCGACTATGCGTTCGACTGAGCTCACGCCGAAGTCTCAGTAACCACGCTCGGAATTTCTGCCTGCCGAAACGGTAGTACAGGCAGGAGTTCGGCAGCGGAGGTTTTGTCTAAAATCTAACAACAATCTAATTATTACAAATCTTCATCCTCTAATAAACGATTGCCACCTTGTTTAAGCTCTTTGACTTCATCAAAATCATCAACAAACGATTTTGCTTTGTTACGTTTAGGAATCAACACCTCCCTCTCTTTAGCAAATTTGGACTTATCTCTGTTTTTTGATGCGGCAGCTATTTGGCTTTCCAATTCTCTAATAGCTTTGTCGTAATATTCGTAAGCCACACGGTAGTTTGGTGGTTTGCGCATATCCATTTCAATAGTAGCAATACTTACCAAACTTGGCACATGGTTTACACTACGTACCACCTCTTTATATGCAGCAACAGCTTCAGTAAGCTTCTTCTTTTTCTTAAGGTGTTCTGCTCCTTTGTAAACCTTTTCTACATCTTTTGGTAAATCTTGCGCAAAAATAAACCCTGTACATGCAATACTAATTAATAAAATAAACAGTTTTTTCACGAGAATAAATATTAGTTAATAAACAGATTATTAGTACTTTATTAATATCCTTTTGTCCGCCTAACTGATTAGTCAGACAGACCCGCCTGAATTAGATAGACAGGTAGAGGCATAAATAATAATATATCGCTACCCTCCGTGAGGGTTTCATTATATTTATTTTTTAGTTTAAGTCATAAAATTACAACAATCAAATTACACTTCAAACAATTATATTGATGTAAAAAGATAAATATATGTTGCGTGGGGTTAATATTTAAAGCTTGAATGTCCTGTGGACGAACCAAAATTAGATGATGACATTCAATCATCCAATGTAGGATGTTATTGAATCGTATAAAAAGCAAAGCACTATTTAATTCTACTTTACTAAGTTAAAATATTCATGTTATATATTTGAATATCAG
>CBDUWQ010000044.1:0-22084 GCA_965370965.1 uncultured Bacteroidales bacterium | reverse complement strand
CCAATCGGCAGGGGGGCAGCGTAGGGCGTCCATTGCGCGTTCCAGCTTATTGTCCAGTTCCCATGCATTGTGGTGGTCTAATAGTTCGGTAAGTTCTCCTTGCCGCTCAATAAGTTTGTTCATCTCATCGTCGCCCATGGGTTCGGCAAACTTCATATTTAGCTCTTCGTACTCTTTTAAAAGGGCTACCACCTCGGCAGTTCCTTCCTCAACAATTTCCCTTACAGTTTTATTGTTATCAAGTTTTGGCTCTTGCTCTAACATACCCACCGAGTAGCCGGGTGCAAAAACCACCTCGCCCTGATAGTTTTTTTCGGTGCCAGCTATAATATTTAGCAAGGTTGATTTACCCGAGCCGTTTAAACCAATTATACCTATTTTTGCTCCATAAAAAAATGATAGGTAAATATTATTCAATACCATTTTTTGTGGCGGATAAGTCTTTCCTACTCCAACCATTGAGAATATTATCTTTTTATCGTCGGCCATAATTATTGTTTTTTAACCTTATCCCAATCGGCATAGTGGGTAATATTAATATTTGTTTTTGGTTCGGTAATATAATCTTCTCTGCTGTTATATGTCCAGCCCATTGTTGCCGAGCCACCACCCGATTGTGTTGTAATAAGTGCGGCATTGCGTACTAATCCGATAGGGTAGGCCTGGTCGCGAGGTGTTTTTCTGTCGCCGTGGGTTGGGTCGGTAGGTATCCAGCCGTAATTGGGTAAATATACCTCAACCCAGCGGTGGTACATATCGTCCATGTAAGCAAGCTCTTTTCTGTCCCATGTAGAGCCAACATACCTTGTGGGCAGCCCTGCGGCTTTACAAAGGGCAATAAAAACAAAAGTGTATTCAGAGCACGAACCATGCCCGTTGGTAATTACGGTTGGGGCAGTATCCCACGCACCATCCATAACATAGTGCAGATGCCCAATCAGGTATTGGTGTATTTTTCTCATTATCCAATATGGATTTTTCTCATCGCCAACAACTTTTTCAATAGTCTCTTTAATTACCTTGCTGTTAATTTGATATTTTTCGTTATCAACAAGGTATTTCTCTTTAATATCATTTGGTATATCATTAAGCGCGCCAACCTTTTCGGGATAAATAAAATAGCGTACGTTGTATGAGTTAAATACCGTTGTAACCTGTATTTCTGTTTTTTCTCCGGGTTTAATGTCTTGAAATTGAAACAGGGCAGTTTTTTGTCCCCATTTGTCGGTTAAAATTTTATTTGGTTTAATGTTGTATTTATAATCGCCAATAATTGTTTGGTTAACCCTGTTTTCGGGTAATGCAATATTAACATTTAACGACTTTATTTTACCCGGGCCATAGCATGTAACATTATGGTTAAAAGTTACTTGATGCAACTGTTTATCTTTACGGATATAGTTATCATCATCCTTTATTTTAAGCTCATAAATTTTATCATCTTCCATGTCAACTGCCCAAAGTTTTTTATTATTGATAGCCAATCCGTGTACATAATTTCCAGGTGCATCTAAAATTATAACCACAAATCCAGTTTTCGGGTCAACCATGTGTATTTCATCTGTCTCCCTGTCCGAAATCCATAAATACTTTCCGTCAAAAGTTATCCCTTTGGGGTTTTTTGCAGGTGATGGAAACGATTTTATGGTTGTTCCATCAACCTGACTGAACTGTATAACCTTATTATTTCTGTCGTCTATACACCAAAGGTATTTGCCATCGTAGGTTAATCCTTTTGGACTTTTGGCAGGCGATTGCAAGGTGCTTAGTATGGTTCCGTCTTTTGTATCAATTTTAAAAATCATACCATCTAAATCTTCCGATTTATCGGTTCGTCCTCTATAATCGGTATTCCATAAATACTCTCCGTCCCATGCAAGTCCCATTGGCCAATAAGCCGGCGATTCTATTTGGCGAATTACTTTGCCTGTTTGGGGGTTAATGCAATAAATTTTATCGGTGCCCCTGTCGGCAACCCAAAGGTTTTCTCCGTCAAAGCATAACCCTGTAGGAAAGATGCCGGGGGTTTTAAAAGAATTTACTACTTCGCCTGAATAGGCAAAAATGTTTAAACTTAATGCAAAAAGCACTATTAAAGTTGTTGATAGTTTTTTCATAAGTGTATGATTTTCTTGTAAGTTGTTAAACTGTGAAAATTATTAATTATGTTTGAAATAAAACAAATTATCAAAATATCTGTGGATATTAGGCATAATTTTATTTAGTGTTTATAAATAATAGTTCGTTAAATTTTGAGACCTAACAGATTTTCAAAACCTGTTAGGTCTGATTATCAGCAATATACGCAATTATTTACAAAATTTGCAACATGTTGTATTTCAGTAGTTTAAAAATATTTAATGAATTGTTGTATAAATTATCTGCTAAATAAATAAATTTATGTCAATGGGCAATCATTTTATTGCTCAATTTAGGTTGAAATGTTACTCAATGGAAGTAAACGACTCAAACTGTAAGTTTACTTTATTCAGGCTTTCGATAGAGCCAACCATTGTTACAACATCGTCTTTTCTAAGTCGGGTATATCCGTGCGATATAATCATTTGTCCCTTGCGTTTAACTGAAAGTACCAATACATCCGATGGTAATCGTAAATTACGCAATGCCACACCAAATAGGTTTTCATCTTCAACAACAATATCAAGCGTATCTTTGTCGGGTTCCATACCCATAAGCAGCGACGTGGCCAACGGAGAGCGCACAAAATGCTGCAATAGGTTTACAAATGCTGTTGACGGATCGATAACTAAGGCATCTAATTCATAAAAGCGTTTTAAATGGTTTCTTTCGTTAAGCCTTACAATTACAACTTTTTTGCCAATATTTTCATAAATATACTCGCATATAGTGTAATTCTGGGTATCAGAAAGTAGTAGTACAAATGTGTCGTGCTTTTCGAGCTGTAAGTTAGCAAGTGCTTTGTTATCTATTTGGGTTATATAATGCATGGTTACATCAGTAATTTTCTCAACCTTGTTTTGTGGTTTACATGTAGCCATTGATATTGACCAATTTTGCTTTATAAGTTCTGTTGATAGAGCTATTGCCTGATTTTCATGTCCAAATATTATTGCCCTGTGTGAATGGTCGTAATGGTCTTTGGCCTGTATATGGCTTTCACCAACCTTTTTAATTGCCCATTTAAATAATGGTGGTCCAATTAGCTGGTTCAAAACAATTACCGCTATAATAATTGTTGCCAACTCATTTCCCCATTCAGGAAAACTGATTGCAATAACCATTACCAGTGCCAAACTAACGCCGGCCTGTGTAACATAAGGCATCCAGCCCAGCTTTCTAAAAAGTTTCATGTCGCCTGCAAAGGTGCTTCCTATCCATGCACCGGCTACCATTCCAACAAAACGGATAGCAAAAAACAACAAAGCAACCCGCCATGTCTGTAATAAAATATCAATTGACATCATAGCGCCGGCCAATGTAAAAAATGCTGCATAAATTAACGGACCAACTTTTTCAATAATTTGTTGAAATTCAATGCGTAAATTTGAGTAATTAACAATAATAAAACTTGCCGTGATGCATACCAGCAAAGGCTCAATTAGTATCTCAAATGGTAAATATGTTTCGCTAATATGGTGTATATAATGCGACAGGGGATATATTGCGTAGCCTGCCATTAAAAGTATTGTAGTTTTAATGTATGAATTTAGTTTAAACAGAAAAACAAACTTTAAAAAACGGTATAATAATATTCCTATTAAGAATGTGGCAGTAAGTTCAATTACTAACTCAAACACAAAAAGCAAATTAAACTCTATTCCTTTTACCAAGGTATTTGCAACAGATAAACTAATTGCAAAAAGCAGTATTACAAGTACATCTATAATAACAGTTACGCTAATTGCCGTTTTAGTAAATCTTCCTTTGGCGCGCATCTCGTTAATAACTGCTATTGCTGATGATGGCGACCGAGCCACAAATATGGTTCCTGTAATTATGGCAATGGCTATTATATTATTTTGCGTTAGGTTATTTAAAAAAGGGATATATGGCGATAAAAAAATAATAGATATAACTACAACAAGAAAAGTAATAACAAACTGCCCAAATGTATTCCAAAGAATGCTTTTTATACTGCTGCGAATCTCTTTTAAATACAGTTCGGCACCTGCCGCAAAGGCAATATATGCAAGCGAGAATTCATTAATTAATTGTAGGTTAGGTAAGGCCTCAACAGTAACCAGCTTTAAAAAAAAAGGACCGACAATTACACCTGAAATCAAAAAACCGGTTATTAATGGTAGTTTAATTTTTTGAAAATATTTTGCTACCTGCAAACTGGCTACTACTATCCATAAAAATGCAAAAAGAAAAAACAGAAAATTATTGAATGCCGGCATATTTATTATGTTTTGTTCTAATATAGTGTTTAATGTCCAAATAAGCAAAGAGATTTTTTTAATTCTGCAAGCAATTAGTTTTTATATGCGAATGATAAGAATTATAATCTCACTTAGGATTTAAACTGTTACAGTGGTATGTTTCCATGTTTTTTAGGAAGGCTTGATACGTTTTTGTTTTGGCACATCTCTAATGCCTGAATAAGCTTAAACCGTGTTTGCTTAGGTTTAATTATTTCATCAATATATCCTAGCTCAGCTGCTTTATATGGATTTGCAAATTTGTTGCTATAGTCATTAATGGCTTTAGCTCTTTCGATTTCTGATAAATTACGTTGCATAATATTTACTGCTCCTTCGGCTCCCATAACAGCAATTTCGGCTGTTGGGTAGGCTAAGTTTATATCGGCACCTATATGTTTGCTCGACATAACATCGTATGCGCCACCATAGGCTTTGCGTGTAATTAGGGTAATTTTAGGAACCGTAGCTTCGGCAAATGCATAAAGCAGTTTTGCACCATGTTTAATTATACCTCCATACTCTTGATTAGTACCAGGCAAAAATCCGGGTACGTCAACCATGGTAATCAGTGGTATATTAAATGCATCGCAAAAGCGCACAAAACGGGCTGCTTTTAACGAGCTGTTAATATCTAATACTCCCGCCATGTATTCGGGGTTGTTGGCAACAATTCCGACCGACCGGCCACCCAACCTGCCAAAACCAATTGTAATATTTTGGGCATAAAGAGGCATTACCTCAAAAAAATTATTGTCGTCAACTACAGTTTCAATTATCTCTTTTATATTATATGGCTTATTTGGGTCGGCTGGTACAAATGTGTTAAGTTTTTTATCTTCACGCCTTATACTGTCGGTACAGGGTTTAACAGGTGCATCTTCAAGATTATTGCTGGGGATAAAACTCAAAAGTTCGCGTAGCATCATCATGGCCTGTTCATCATTGTCGGCTGTAAAGTGTGCCACTCCGCTTTTTGCATTATGGGTTAAAGCCCCTCCCAATTGCTCTTTGGTAACCTCTTCGTGTGTTACTGTTTTTATAACCTCGGGACCGGTAACAAACATGTAACTTGTGTCTTTTACCATCATAATAAAATCGGTTAAAGCCGGTGAGTAAACGGCACCCCCTGCGCAGGGTCCCATTATTACCGATATTTGCGGTATTACCCCCGAACCGCGTACGTTTTGGTAAAAAATATCGGCATATCCTGCTAAACTTTCAACACCTTCTTGAATACGTGCACCGCCCGAATCGTTTAATCCAATTATTGGCGCCCCCATTTTCATTGCAAGGTTTGTTACTTTTAGAATTTTATTGGCATTGGCACGGCTAAGCGAGCCGCCAAATACAGTAAAATCCTGAGCAAAAACATAAATCAACCGTCCGTCAATTTTACCATATCCGCATACTACACCATCGCCAAGTATTTTGTTTTTCTCCATCCCAAAATCTGTTGAGCGGTGTGTTACCATTTTATCTATTTCAACAAATGTTTCAGGGTCTAGCAAAATGCTTATTCGTTCGCGGGCAGTTTTTTTTCCTCCTTTGTGCTGTTTGTCAATGCGTTCTTGTCCGCCTCCTAATTCGGCAGCTTTATTTTTTTCTTTAAATATTTTGTTTTTATCGTCAAGTGTGCGCATGGTTAGTAAGTTTATGGTTTAAAGTTTAAAAGTTCAAAGTTTTATAATAAAAGCATAACAATTTAACAATTAATATTTTTATTATTCAATTTTTACCAAGGGTTGGTTGCCATCAATGGTGTCATCTTCCTTAACGTATATTTCTGATACTACTCCATCTTTCATGGCTTTATATTCGCTCTCCATTTTCATGGCAGCAACTATAATTACTGTTTCGCCTTTAGTTACCTTACTGCCAACCTTTACCAGAATTTTTACCACTTTGCCTGGCATTGGCGACATGATTGTGTTTTCAGTTTCAAAGTTATCATCTGCTTTGCGGGCTTGCTTATATTTGGCTTCGGCATCAATAATTTCTGCATTATATGAGTGGAAAAATGTATTGACGGTATATTTTTTTGGTGTTTCGGTTTCAACCAACCCAACGTTATATGATATGCCTTTGTACAATACCGAATATACTCCGTGCTCAACTTCAATCATATCCAATTCATACTCTTTATTATCAACCTTTATGGTAATATGATTTTGGTTTTCATAAAGCAGTTCAACTTTTGCCAAACGCTCGTCAAGTTTTATTTCTAATGCCATATTTAATAGTATTTCATCAATAATTATATGTGTTTCTCAGCAAAATATTTTATTTAAAAAACTAAAAAATCAATCTCCTTCAATCTCCTTTTCACGCTATAATCTTATTAAACCCTTTTTTCGTCCAAAATCTTTCCATTTGCCTGCATTCCCATTTCTGTTATATCCATTTTGGCATTTTTTGTTTTTATTATGATAATCCATAAAAGCTGCTACAATGGCAAGGTCTTCAAATTGTTTTTTTGCTTCATCGTCATTCATTAAAAATTCCTCGTTGTTTTGAATAAAATGGGTATCATATTTACCATCAACAAAATCGGCACATTCCATTATACGTTTTAAAAACTTAATGTTGGTTTTAACACCTGTAATTTTATATTCGTACAATGCCCGTTTCATGCGTTCAATAGCCTCTTTGCGTGTACGTGCCGAAACTATTAGTTTTGACATCATTGGGTCGTAGTAAATTGGTATTTTATAACCCTTGTATATATACCCATCGGTACGAACACCCAAACCCAACGGCTCGGTAATATGCGATACTACACCGGGACTTGGCATAAAGTTATTATCGGTATCTTCAGCATAAATACGGACTTCAATGGCATGACCAAATTGAACTACATCACTTTGTTTAATTTTTAATTTATGCCCTTCTGCAATCAAGATTTGTTGTTTAACCAAATCAAAACCTGTAACCCTTTCTGTAATAGGGTGTTCGACTTGCAGCCGAGTGTTCATTTCAAGAAAATAGTAGTTTAAATCGTTGTCAACCAAAAACTCAATGGTTCCGGCACCTGAGTAATTTACAGCCTTGGCGGCGGCTATTGCATGTTCTCCCATTTGCTGCCTAAGCTCGGGTGTCATTAATGGCGATGGTGTTTCTTCTACAACCTTTTGGTGGCGACGCTGTACCGAGCATTCCCTTTCGCATAAGTGTATTATATTTCCATAGTTGTCCCCAAGTATCTGAAATTCGATATGGTGGGGTGAGGATATGTATTTTTCAATATAAACCGTATCATCGCCAAAAGCTGTTTTTGCTTCGGAACGTGCCGCACGTAGTGAGTCCAATATCTCATCTTCGCTTTTTGCTAAACGCATACCTTTACCGCCGCCGCCGGCTGATGCCTTTATCATTACAGGCAGTCCAATTTCATTAATTTTTTGAAGAGCTTCCTTGTCGTTTTTTAGTTTTTCTTTTGTGCCAGGCACAACCGGAACTCCACTATTAACCATAGTTCTTCTTGCAGTAATTTTATCGCCCATGGTTGAAATTACCTCGGGTGTGGGACCAATAAATATAATTCCCTCTTTTTGGCAGCGGAGGCTAAATTCGGCATTCTCGCTTAAAAATCCATAGCCGGGGTGAATTGCATCAGCCTTTGATAGTTTGGCTGCTTCAATTATATTATCAATATTAAGGTAGCTTTCGGCAGAAGGCGATGCGCCAATAAAATAAGCCCTGTCGGCGTAGCGTACATGCATTGAGGCTCTGTCGGCTTCGGAATAAACGGCCACCGATTTAATTCCCATCTCACGGCACGAACGCATAATACGTATGGCAATTTCGCCACGGTTAGCAATAAGTACTTTTGATATTTTTTTTATCATAAAAAGTAGATATATGAAGTTCAACTATAGTTCAAACTCTCGACTATATAGACAGGCTATAACTATACCTTATAAGGAATTGTAAAGAAAAATGTTGAGCCTTTTTTTATTTCAGATTCAAACCATATTTTTCCGCCAAGGGCTTCAACAAAAGCTTTTGATATTGGAAGTCCAAGTCCGGCACCGTCATATAATTCGGTATTTTTACTATTTACCTGTTTAAATCTATGAAAAATTTTATCAGCAAATTCCGAATCTATTCCAATACCATTATCTTTAATAAATATTTTTATAAACTCATTCTCTTTTTCGCAACCAAATTCAATTATACCGTCATGGGTAAATTTAATTGCATTTTTTATTAAATTTGAAATTATTTGGGTCAATTTTGTCTTATCAGTATTTATTTTCACTTTATTTATATTGCATAATTTGTTATGTTTTAATTCAATATGTTTTTGTTGTGCTTCTGGCAAAAAGAATTTATACATATCTTCCATTAGCTCATTAATATCAACCATCTCATTGTAAATATCAATTTGCCCTACTTCAATTTTCGAAATGTCAATAAGGTTATTTATTATGTCAAGCATTCTAAAACCACTTTTCTCAATAATTTCAATATACATTTCTTGAGTTTTATCAGATAGGTTGGGCGTTTTTAAAAGCTCAGAAAAACCAAGTATCCCATTCATTGGTGTTCTTATTTCATGACTCATATTTGCCAAAAATGCCGATTTTAACTTGTCGCTATCTTCTGCTTTATTTTTTGCGGCTTTAAGTTTTTTGTTTGTGTTTAATATTTTGGTATTCAGTTTTTTAAGTTCATTTTTTGCAGCTTGCAGCTCTATATTTTTATCTATAATTTTTTGTTTATTGTCATACCACTCGGTAATGTCTCTAAGAAAAGCCTGAAGCCTCCCATCAATCAGTTTTCTTGTATTCATCTCAATAATTATTATTGAGCCATCTTTTTTCAGTAGTTTTCTTACGTTTAAAACTGTTTGTCCGGCTTCAACCAAATCGTATCTAAGCGGTTTTTGCTTTAATACTTTGTCAGGAAAAAGTATACTTATTGATTTACCAACAAGCTCATTAAACGAGTATCCTGATATTTTAGAAATGCTTGTATTGGCGTTTATAATAATTCCTTTTTTATTGCCAACCAATATGCCGTCGGCTGCCTGGTCAAATAAAAGCTTATAATTATCTTCACTATGTTTTAGTGCTTTTTCCGCTTTTTTTCTTTCTGTTATGTCGCGCCATACACAATACAGCACTTTTTTGTTTTTTTGGTAAATCTTTGTCAATAAAACCTCGGCGTTAAATAGTTCACCATCGGCACGCTTGTGTACCCACTCAAAACGGTTGCTGCCCTCTTTAAAAGCAATCCTCATCATATCTTCAGCCTTTTCATCCGACAAACGGTTGTCGGGCTGGTATTCGGGCGATAGTACTGATGGGTGAGAATTAAAAACCTGCTCTTTTGTGTCCATTTTGAGCATTTTCAGGGTGGCTTTATTACAATCAACAAACTTATTGTTTTCAATTATTAAGGTAGCATCCGCCGAATCCTCAAAAAGTTTTTTAAAACGTTCTTCACTATTTTCTGTTTTATAAATAGATTCACCTTCGCCTTTGTCGGCCAATAATTTTTGAGCTAATTCACTAACCTCTTTATGTAATATGACTAAACCACTATTATCCTCATTATTTTTTATAAGAGGTTCTATTAGCTTACTTAGTTTTAATATTTTATGTAAAAAACTGTGGAATATCATTAGCTTATATTCTTTTTTAATAGTAATAATGTTGCAAAAATTTACTAAAGCTAATAATTAAATTTATAATCAATTGGATAGAGTCTTATTTTTTCTCATTTTTGGTTTTATAAAGCTATGCAAAATATACTTGATGAAAATATTACCTATTTAAAAGGTGTTGGTCCTCAAAAGGGAAACATTTTGGTTAGCGAATTGGCTATAAAAACTTATGGAGATTTGCTATACCATTTTCCGTACAGATACATTGACAGAACTAAGTTTTATGCTATTAATGAGCTAAACGAGGAGTTAAACTATGTTCAGATAAAAGGAAAGATAACACATTTTGAAATTTTAGGTGATAAAAGGAAACAAAGAATATCTGCCACTTTTTCAGACAATACAGGTACCATTAATTTAGTGTGGTTTAAAGGAATAAGATGGATAAAAGATAAGCTTAAAGTAAATACCGAATATATTATTTTTGGCAAACCTACTGCATTCAATAACAAATTAAATATTACCCATCCGGAGTTTGAAGAACTTGAAAAATTTAAAAATAAGCTCACGTATAAACTGCAAGCCCTATATGGTACAACTGAAAAAATGAAGGGCAAGTTTTTAAATTCAAAGGCTATTCATAACCTCCAAATGAGCCTTATTGAATTGGTAAAGGGTAAGATTATCGAAACACTGCCTAATTATTTGTTAACAAAGCATAAACTGTTAAATATAAATGAAGCTATATATAATATACACCTGCCATTAAGCAACGAATTACTGCAAAAAGCACAATTTAGGTTAAAATTTGAGGAACTATTTTATATTCAATTAAAAATACTAAGGCTTAAACATCATCAATCAACAAATTTTAAAGGTTTTATATTTGCTAAGGTTGGCAACGTATTTAATTCTTTTTATAAAAAATACCTGCCATTTGAACTTACAAATGCCCAAAAAAGGGTAATTCGCGAAATTAGGCACGATACGCAAACCGGCAGCCAAATGAACAGGCTTTTGCAGGGTGATGTGGGTAGCGGTAAAACACTAGTTGCATTAATGTCTATATTTTTAGCACTAGACAATGGTTTTCAGGGTTGTTTTATGGCACCAACCGAGATACTTGCAAACCAACATTACAAAACAGTATCTGAAATGGTTTACCCATTAGGGTTAAAAATAGCTCTACTTACAGGTTCAACCAAACAAAAAGTACGAAAAGAGCTTCATGCCGATTTATTGAATGGTAATATAGATATTTTGATAGGTACACATGCACTAATTGAAGATACGGTTAAGTTCAAAAATTTGGGATTGGTTATTATTGATGAGCAGCATAGGTTTGGGGTTGCACAACGTGCCAAGCTCTGGAAAAAAAATATTAACCCGCCGCATATACTTGTAATGACAGCCACTCCAATACCACGCACGTTGGCAATGACTTTGTATGGCGATTTGGATGTTTCGGTTATTGATGAGCTGCCTCCCGGAAGGAAACCTGTAAAAACGGTGCATTACTTTGATTCAAAACGCTTGCGTGTATTTGGTTTTATTAAGGAGCAAATTGCGTTGGGCAGACAAATATACATTGTGTATCCGCTTATTAAAGAATCGGAAACAATGGACTATAAAGACTTAGAAGATGGGTTGGAAAGTATTTCGAGGGCATTTCCTGTACCAAAATATAGCATAAGCGTGGTTCACGGAAAAATGAAACCTGTTGAAAAAGATAAAGCAATGGACTTGTTTGTACGCAAACAAACACAAATAATGGTGGCAACTACTGTAATTGAAGTTGGCGTTGATGTACCTAATGCATCGGTAATGATAATTGAAAGTGCCGAGCGGTTTGGACTTTCGCAACTTCACCAATTGCGGGGTAGGGTAGGCAGAGGTGCCGACCAATCGTACTGTATTTTAATGACAGGGCATAAGCTTACCACCGATGCCCGCACACGCATCGAAACAATGGTTAGTACCACCGATGGTTTTGAAATTTCGGAGGTTGACTTGAAATTGCGAGGGCCGGGCGATATTGAGGGCACACAGCAAAGTGGTATTCCGCTTGATTTAAAAATAGCAAGCCTTGCAAAAGATACTCAGATATTGCAGTTTGCCAGAAATGTTGCCGAGGACATTTTGAGTGAAGATACTAAACTTGAAAAGCCTGAAAACCATGTTCTTAAAAAGTATTTGGAGCAAAAATGGAAGTATGAGTTTGATTGGAGTCAAATTAGTTAGAGTCTGTCTATAAAGTGAGTATTTATTATTAATTGGAACAAAAACCGCCCTGAAAGAGCCTGCCCCTAACTTGGTTCGGGGGAACGCAATATTTAAAATTTGTTTAATTTATGGACAGGCTCTAATTAGGTAGTTATATTCATGCATCACTATTTATAATCATCCTAAATTATAATGCATGTTGTAAAAATGGTAGGCGTTTTTACAATTTAATTAACAAACATTATATTTTTGCACAAATTAAAAAAATTGATGAAGCAAGAATCATCTATTTCGCATAAAGGGGTTGTAGAATCAATAACTGCAAATATTGTTAATGTTAAAATCATTAGCGAATCGGCTTGTTCGGCATGTCATGCCAAAGGCGCATGTAGTGCATCTGATATGCAAGAAAAAATTATTGAGGCTGTTCCGGGTAAAAAATCAGTAAAAATTGGCGATTGGGTTACAATTATTTCTAAAGAGTCGATGGGGTTTAAAGCCCTTTTTTTAGGTTATGTATTACCCTTTTTATTGGTTTTATTTACTTTAATTATTTGTACAAAAGCTTCATTAAAAGAGTCAACAGCAGGAATATTGTCATTATCGATACTTATTCCATATTATACAGTATTATATTTATCAAGAGATGTGATAAAAAAATCGTTTATATTTGAAATTAAACAATAAACTATTGGAAATATGAGCATTATAGTTGTTTATACTATTATTTCGCTTAGTGCACTTGGTGTTTTAGCCGCCATAATTTTATATTTTGTTGCACAAAAGTTTAAGGTGGACGAAGATCCGCGTATTGATGAGGTTGAAGATATGTTACCCGGTGCCAATTGTGGTGGATGTGGTTTTCCCGGTTGTAGGGGATTTGCCGAAGCCATGGTTAAGGCCGATGATATTTCTGATTTAAACTGTCCGGTTTCAGATGCTGAAGGTATGGTTGCCATTGCATCTTATTTAGGGCACGAGGCCTCAAAAGCAAAACCAAAATTAGCAGTAGTAAGGTGTTACGGAACCTGCGACAATCGCCCTAAAACAAGTAATTACGATGGTGCCCCTACTTGTACCATTGCATCGTCATTATACACAGGCGATACGGGCTGTACTTACGGTTGTTTAGGACTTGGAGAATGTGTTGATGCCTGTAACTTTGATGCTATGTACATGGATCCCGATACGGGTTTGCCTGTAATTATCGAAGATAAATGTGTTGCATGTGGAGCTTGCGTTAGAGCCTGTCCGAAAGACATTATTGAGCTTAGAAATGTTGGTCCAAAAAGCCGACGTATTTTTGTGTCGTGTGTTAATGAAGATAAAGGAGGAGTAGCCAAAAAATCGTGTTCTGTTGCATGTATAGGCTGTGGCAAGTGCTTTAAAGTTTGTGCATTTGATGCTATTACAATTGAAAACAACCTTGCATATATCGACTCTGATAAATGTAAGTTATGCAGAAAATGCGTGGCCGAATGTCCAACAGATGCAATTCACGAACTAAATTTTCCGGTAAAAAAAGCACCTAAACCTGTTGTAGCAAAAGCTGAAACAGTAGCTAAAGATGCAGTTTCTAAGGATAAAACAGATAATAATAATACTCAAAAATAGGAGATACTATGCTAAAAACATTTAAAAAAGGTGGTGTTCATCCTGCTGAAAACAAATTTTCGGCAAATGCTCCTATTATAACCGCCGAATTACCTAAAGTTGTTACTATTCCTTTAGGGCAACATATTGGAGCACCGGCTACACCTTTGGTAAAAAAAGGTGATACTGTAAAAACAGGACAATTAATTGCCAAAAGTAGCGGGTTTGTTTCTGCAAATATTCATTCATCGGTATCGGGTAAAGTTGTTAAAATTGATAATGTAATTGACAGCTCAGGCTTTAAGCGTCCTTCAATAATAATAAATGTTGAGGGCGATGAGTGGGATGAATCAATAAACAAGAGCAATGAAATTGAGAAAGACTTGTCGCAGTCAAAAGAAGATATACTAAAAAAGATTCAGGATGCGGGTATTGTGGGGCTTGGTGGTGCTACATTTCCATCGCATATAAAACTTACTCCGCCTCCGGGCAAAAAGGCCGATATATTGCTAATTAACGGTGTTGAGTGTGAGCCTTATCTTACTGCCGACCATAGGCTAATGATGGAGAAAGGAGAGGAGATGCTTATTGGCACTAAACTTATTATGTTAGCCCTTGGTGTAACCAAAGCAAGTGTTGGTATTGAAAATAATAAGCCCGATGCAATCAAGCATTTAGCCGAATTAGCAAAAAATTACGAAGGAATTGATATTGTCCCTCTAAAAGTTAAATACCCTCAAGGGGGAGAAAAACAACTTATTAAAGCAATAATAAACCGTGAGGTTCCATCGGGAGCTTTGCCTATTGAGGTTGGAGCAGTTGTTCATAATGTGGGTACTGCTTATGCTGTTTACGAGGCTGTACAAAAAAATAAGCCATTGTTTGAAAGGGTTGTAACTGTTACAGGTAAATCGGTTAAAAACCCGTCAAACTTTATGGTACGAATAGGTACACCCACAATACAACTTGTTGAAGCAGCAGGAGGGTTGCCCGAAGATACCGGAAAAGTTGTGAGCGGAGGTCCAATGATGGGCAAAGCACTAAGTACACTTGATACACCAATTACAAAAGGGTCGTCGGGGGTATTATTGTTTAAAGATGATGAAGCTGTGCGGCGTAAGGTACAACCTTGTATTCGTTGCGCAAAGTGCGTTTCGGTTTGCCCTATGGGGTTAGAGCCATTTTTATTAATGACTTTGGCAGAGAATCAGGTTTGGGACACCTCAGAAGAAGAACGAACAATGGATTGTATAGAGTGCGGCTCATGTGTATATACCTGCCCTGCCGACAGACCATTACTCGATTATATTCGCTTAAGTAAAGCAGCAGTTGGAAAAATAATTAGAACACGAAAATAATATTTGGAATAGCATGGATAGATTAATAAATGTATCACCCTCGCCACACGTTGCCGGAGAATATTCCGTAAAAAAAATAATGTATGGTGTTGTGCTGGCTCTTTTGCCGGCTTTTGCAGCGTCGGTTTATTATTTTGGAATAAGTGCAATAATAGTAACAGCAGTTGCTATAATAAGTTGTGTATTGTTTGAATACCTAATTCAAAAATACATTATAAAACAGGAGACTACAATTTCTGACGGTTCGGCAGTTTTAACAGGCTTATTGCTTGCTTTTAATGTGCCGTCAAACCTTCCTATTTGGATAATTATTATAGGGGCTTTGGTAGCAGTTGGTGTAGGTAAAATGTCGTTTGGCGGATTGGGGCAAAACCCGTTTAATCCTGCGTTGGTCGGACGTGTTTTTCTATTGATATCGTTTCCGGTGCAAATGACAACATGGCCTAAGCCTTTAGAGTTTGCTACTAAGTATATTGATGCCGAAACAGGCGCAACACCCCTTGCTTTTATAAAAGAGGGCATTAAAAATGGTGAACCCGTATCGGATTTAATGAGTCAGTTGCCCAGTAATTTGAGTATGTTATTGGGGAATATGGGTGGCAGTATGGGCGAAATTAGCGCTATTGCACTGTTAATTGGCTTTGCTTTTATGCTCTACAAAAAAATTATAACATGGCATATTCCTGTTTACCTTATTGGTACAGTTTTTATCTTTTCAGGAATAATGAATTTTGCCAATGCCGATAAATTTGCGGACCCTGTATTTCATATCCTTTCGGGGGGTGTAATGTTAGGGGCTATATTTATGGCTACCGATATGGTAACATCGCCTATGACACCAAAGGGCATGGCAATATTTGCAATTGGGATAGCAGTTATTACAATATTAATACGGACATTTGGAGCATACCCCGAGGGTATATCATTTGCAATACTTATTATGAATGCGTTTGTGCCAATTATTAATAAATATATAAAACCTAAACGATTTGGAGAGGAGACTTAAAATTGATTATTTAAACAATAATCATTTTAAAATAATAAATATAAAATTATAAAATGGGTAGTAAAAAAGAATCAACATTTATAAATATGGTACTAGCGTTGCTATTTGTAACATTATCGGCATCGGCAGTACTTGGGTATGTGTATGAGCTTACAAAAGAGCCAATTGCACAAGCTAAACTCACCAAAAAACTAAATGCCATAAAAGCGGTAGTGCCCGAATTCAACAACAACCCCGATTCTGTTAAATTCGAAATAGCTGTTGAAGGAGGTGATCCGGTAATTGCATATCCTGCAAAATTAGATGGAGTACTTGTAGGTACAGCTATTGAATCATATACCATGTCGGGTTTTAGTGGTTTAATAAAAATTATGGTAGGCTTAAACCCTGATGGCTCAATTTATAGTATTTCGGTATTAGAGCATAAGGAGACCCCCGGATTGGGTACACATATGAGCGATGATTGGTTTATAGGTCAGTTTAAAGGTAAAAACCCCGCATCATTCAATGTAAATGTTACAAAAGATGGAGGCGATGTTGATGCAATAACTGCCGCAACTATTAGCTCAAGAGCATTTTGCCATGCAGTTACCCGTGCATACAATGCTTTTATGCAAAAACCTGTTGAACAAACTGTACCTACTGATACTACAGTAGTAACAAAAATTGAAGGAGGCGAATAATGGATAATTTAAAGAATTTTACAAAAGGGTTAATAAAAGAGAATCCTGTATTTGTTTTGCTGTTAGGAATGTGTCCTACACTTGGAGTAACCACAACTGCCGAAAACGGACTGGGAATGGGTTTGGCTACCACATTTGTATTGGTTATGGCAAACATTGTAGTATCGTTGGTTAAAAACTCAATTCCCGATAAGGTACGTATTCCGGCGTTTATAATAATTATTGCATCGTTTGTAACGGTTGTGGAGTTAACAATGCAGGCATTTTTGCCATCGCTGTTTGAAAGTCTTGGACTGTTTATACCATTAATTGTGGTTAACTGTATTGTACTTGGACGTGCCGAAGCATTTGCATCAAAAAATAGTGTATTACCATCACTTATTGACGGACTTGGCATGGGGGTAGGTTTTTCGTTGGCACTTACAGTATTAGGTGCTGCCCGCGAATTACTTGGCAGCGGAAAAATATTTGGAATGCAGATATTTGACAGTAGTTATGGCATGTTGGTGTTTATTTTGGCGCCGGGAGCATTTTTAGTGTTAGGATACTTAATATCAATTGTTAATAAGCTAAATAAAGCATAGGAGGGCAAATTATGGAATATATTATTATAATTATATCAGCAATATTTGTTAATAATATTGTACTTAACCAGTTTCTTGGTATTTGCCCGTTTCTTGGGGTGTCAAAAAAAATATCAACCGCAGCCGGTATGGCAGGTGCTGTAACATTTGTTATGGTTATTGCCACAATAGTTACGTATGTAATCCAAAAATCGATACTTGACAGGTTTGGGATTGGTTTTATGCAAACCATTACTTTTATTTTGGTAATTGCAGCATTGGTTCAGTTGGTTGAGATTATACTTAAAAAAGTTAGCCCTGCACTGTTTCAGGCTTTGGGCGTATTTTTGCCTCTAATAACCACCAATTGTGCAATTTTAGGTGTGGCAATTATGACAATTCAAAAGGACTATAGCTTAATGGAAGGCGTGGTTTTTGCTATTGCCTCGTCCATTGGTTTTGGTTTGGCATTAATTTTATTTGCCGGCTTACGCGAACAGCTTGATTTAATGAAAGTGCCAAAGGGCATGAAGGGTATTCCAATTTCATTAATAGTTGCCGGTATATTGGCTATGGCTTTTATGGGCTTTAGCGGTATTGTATAAAGCTTTATTAACGCATTGTAAACATTTGGACAACGTAGCGCCTGCTACGTTTGTTGCTGTGTAGCAGTAACCATTTTATAAAGCAATTATTAAACACCATACAGGCTACTTATAATTGGAACACCGACTTCCAGTCGGTCTTTAATGTTTGCATTTAACTACAATTGTTAATGACCTTTTAAACACTTTTAATGATTGATATTTTGCTTTGGACAACGTAGCGCCTGCTACGTTTAATAATATAAATATCATACAGTTTACAATAAGTGCTTCTCACTTAACTCGGAGCAGCCTGTCCACCGTGGTAAAGCATTTTAAGCTTCATAGATTATGTAGTGCCTTTTTTTGTTTTGTTCTACTGAGTTAATTAGAGTGTACGACAAATTTCCCTTTATCCCATCGCCTTCCGAATCAAGTTCAGAACAAGTTATCGTGATCCCCCATCGCCCTTCGGGCACTTCCCCAAGGGGAAGACTTGCTCTATCCCATAGGCACATCACATACTACAACATGGAACAAGGTGGTTCTCCCCTTGGGGAGATGCCTGAAAGGCAGAGGGGGTATTACAGAATACACCCAGATTTACCCTGTTAAATCCGCTTTGCGGTTAGTAATACCAAATTTAACAGGGTAAATCTGGGTGTTAATCTCATAGCATCATTATATTTAACTAAAATATTATAGCTTGAAAATGATAATAATAAGTTAAAAAATATACAAAACCCACACCAAATTCAGTAGAATCATTATTTTATAAAGATATACTCTTAATGCTTCATAAATTTTTATTTACCCATTAGTCTCCCAAAAAAGCTTGTAATAAGTAATTACCACTTTTCTAACAAATGCTTTTTTTATGGCAAAATTGGAATAAAAAAGATATGTTTGTTCAAATTATATTTAACAGTTGCATTTTTTTTTCAATAAAACAACAATTTATAAATTGTCATACAACCATTTTGCAAAAGCAGGACTCTTTACTATTGAATAACAATAAACAATGATAGAAAATAAAAACCTAAGCGAGCTTGTGCTTATAAAAAAATGTTTAAAAAAGGACAGGCGTGCTCAACAAGAGTTATTTAATAAATATAAAGATGCTATGTTTACTTTAGCCTACAGAATTACCGGAAACCATGATGATGCATGTGATGTATTGCAAAACTCTTTTGTAAATATTTTTATGAAACTGGAATCGTTTAAGGGTAATTCATCATTAGGAGCATGGATAAAAACTATTATAGTTAGGAATGCAGTAAAAAAGAACAAAACAAAATTTACATATGAAGATATTGAAAACGTATTTGAACAAAGCAGTTTAAATATTGATGAGGATTTAACCGGACAAGCTATTGAAAAAGCAATTTTAAATCTTGATAAAGGATACCGAACCGTGTTTTTATTAGTTGAAGTAGAGGGTTACAAACATAAAGAAGTTGCAGAGATATTAAATATAACGGAAGGAACATCGAAATCGCAACTTTTTAATGCAAAAAAGCATTTACGCAAACAGTTACAAAATATTTATTTTTAATACCAAACTGTATGGAACGCAAAAGAATAAATATAAAAGAAAAGTTGCCGGTTTATACTGCCCCTGTATCATTGTGGGGCAAAATAGAAGAGCAACTTAACATTTTAGATAACGAACAGGTAAATAATAATATTAAAACAAAATTACCATTATACCATGCTCCCGATATATTTGAAAATATTTCTCCGCCAACAAAAGCAAAAGTAATATCGTTTTATTTTACTCGTGTTGCAGCCTCAATAATACTGGTTATTGGTTTAACATTTGGGTTTAAGCAAATAAGAAATAAAGCTCATATTGAAATTTCTCATACCATTGAGCAAAACTCTGAAAACCTTATTGTTGAAAGCATAGATATAGATTTTTTAAATTCTGAATTTAAAAATATTTTAAGTCAAAACTGCAAAATAAAACCCAAAGTTTGCAACCAAAGCGATTACGTTGAGCTTATAAACCAAATGAAAGATATTGAAAATGAAACAATAAAATTACAAGAAATTTTAAAACAGTTTAAATCGGCAGATATTGAAAACTATTTGGTGCGCTTAACCAACGATAAATTGAAAATTGAAAATTATATTTTAAAACTATTTATTTAAAACAAATACAATGATAACATTCAGATACTTTTTTATAGCAGGACTACTACTATTTTTAAAACCAATATACGCACAGCAAAATACTATTGAATATACCCAATCGGCAGATACTTGTGTGCCTGCATCTGTAGATGATTATAATAGGCTTGTAAAATATTTTATAAAAGAAAAAGCTGATGTAAAACAACTATATAAGTTCGATTTATTACAGTTTGCTTTGTTTAGACCAAATATTGCATACGAAACAAGAATAAAAAATAATTTAAACGCTGAATTCTTTTTTTTATATGATTATGATGGTGTTGGTGGCTCAAATTCTCCTTTTAATGTACAAATGCACCTTA
Organism: uncultured Bacteroidales bacterium; assembly: GCA_965370965.1. Lineage (GTDB taxonomy): Bacteria > Bacteroidota > Bacteroidia > Bacteroidales > SZUA-534 > GH45. The sequence continues at coordinate 1,562 of CBDUWQ010000044.1, read as the reverse complement.
TAGCATTAACAACAGATTTAAAGTACTATTACAATACAAATAATAGAATTAAAAAAGGAAAAAACACAAATGGTTTTTCTGCTAACTATTTTTCGTTTGGTATGGGTGCATACCTGTTTTCATATAACTCATCTTATTATAATAAAAATTTAGATGGAAAGTTATTGGAGTATTATTATCAATATAAAGATATTAATGCTCATTTACCCTATAATATTCCTAAAAACCAGGATAACAAAATTGTTTGGAGAACAAAAAAATACGAACCCAATGAAAGTATTGCTTTTGTTCGAATTGGCTATGGTATTCAACGCCGAATAGGAAATATTGGATATGTAGCTGCCGATTTTAATTTTGGCTTTGGTACAAATAGCAATTTTTCGCGCTTATACCTAATGCACGAATTTAGTATAAAAGCAGGTTTGGCTTTTTCATCATTCAATAAAAAATAATTTATCAAAACATAAAATACAATGAATTATATACATAAAATTATAATACTATTTTTAATATCATTTAATTCAATTATTTGTTTAGGCCAACACAATATTAAAATAGAATACATATCAAATGATACTTGTATTAGTACAACCGTAAACGAATACGACCGATTATTACGCCATGTTATTCCCGATAAAAAAGAAATTACCAGACTTTATAAAGTAAATCTTTTTAAACTTGCGCGACAAAAACTAAATTTTAGTATTGAACATGCCTTAAATAAAAAATTTACACTTGAGCACGAAGCAGTTTTTCATATAGTTGGCTACTCCAATTATAAATTATTTACTCAGATAGAGACAATGTCTTTTAGTAAGTTTAGTAATAAAACGTTGTATTATTTGACATTAAGCTCAAATTTAAAATATTATCACAACTTAGATAATAGGATAGCAAGGGGCAAAAATACAAATGGCTTCTCAGGCAATTATTTTATAACCGGATTTACAATAAAAGCAGCTTTTTATGATACCGATATTTGGCATTTAGGTTGTAGTGGTTATTTATCTCCGAACTCATATGATAGCTATTTTGAAAAACATAATCCAATCTTTGTATTAACAGGAGATAACACAGAAAGTTATGGTTGCTTTATGTTTGGTTATGGGCTGCAACGCCGAATAGGCAATATTGGTTATTGGGGTGCTGAGGCAAAAATTGGTATTGGAACAAATAAATTTTTTGATACCGTGTATATACCTGTCGAATTGAATCTGAAAGTTGGTTTTGCATTATCATCATTAAAACGAAAAAGATAATTCTATTTTCATAATAATAAGTACAAACAAAAAACTAATTAAATTATACACTTGTGAAATTAATTAAAATACAATTATATATAACATTATGTGTTTTAGGGCTAATATGCATTTTTCCGAAAGGATTAATGGCACAGGAGCATATGTTTACAAAAAGCATATCGAAAACTATAAATTTAACAAAACAAAAAATAGTAATAGATGCAGAAAAAGCTAATATTAAAATTGTAGAATCAAAAAATCAGAAATTAATTATTGATATTAAGTTTATATCAAAACATACAAATAAGCTTATTGCCCAAA
>CBDUWQ010000043.1:0-22553 GCA_965370965.1 uncultured Bacteroidales bacterium | reverse complement strand
TAAAGTATGCTTTGAATCAACAAATGTCCATGTTGAGTCGGGTATGTTATTAATTCCAAACTCTTTTTCTGTGCCATTTTTTGTATAAATAAATGTACTTTCCCACTCATCTGCGGGGGCATTTTCCGGAATAGCCATTTTATCGGGTATGTATGTTCCAACTTTGTATGGTCTAAAGTCTATTAAAGGTAAATGGTTGTATGAATATGCTGAAAGTACACCTATAAATATCGTTAATATTCCAATTCCGGCCCACTGTTCCTTACATTTTAAAATGCCAACATTTTTTTTACGAATAGTAAATATATATACGGTAGGAATCAAAATAATTATGTTTTTCCAAAAGGTTTGCCAATTTGTTATAATAAGTGCATCGCCAAAACAACCGCAATCTTGTACAGGGTTGTTTATTGCTAAAATAAGGGTTAGGGGTGTAAAAAACACCATAAATAGCAAAGTACCCAAGGCAGCTAATTTGGGTTTAAGGTTTAGTAATAATGCAGCTCCAATAATAAACTCCGACAATGAGAGTGCAACCGATAAAAAGAATGATAGTGAGGTTGCCCATTCTGCACCAAAGGCAATAAAGTAGTCGGTTAGTTTATATGTAAATCCCAAAGGGTCAATGCTTTTTACAAAACCCGAGTAAATAAATATAATGCCAACAAATATGCGGCTAATAATTAATAATGATTTGTGTAGTTTGGTCATACTATTTTATAAAGTTTTAATTCGTTAATTAGTTTTTCAAATATTTCATCAGGTTGTAACATCCGTCCATCGTTATTATAGCATTTTATTAATTTAAAATTGCTATCGGTTTTAATCAGGCTAAGATATTCTTGACGCACATTCTCTTGAAACCCGAGGTCGGCTTCGTGAATATCTTTTTTGCCTTTTAAATAATCACGGTCGTTGCCCGAGCGTATATTTGTTAAGCTATTTGTGGTAAAGCTAAATGGTACGTCAAGAAAAAGGCTCACTTCAGGTTTTGGTATTTTGTAGTAATTGTATTCCAAGTCTAAAAGCCAATTTCTGAGTTTCTCTTTCTCATTTTTATCTGAAATTTTAGCCCCTTGGAACGCCATGTTTGAATATACATATCTATCAACAATAACCAATTCATCTTTTTTATTCCAATTGTTTATTATTGATTTGGCATCATCTCTGTCGCCTGCATAAATTAAACCTACCAAATATGGGTTTACCTCACTAATTTTCCCCAAATCGCCTCTTAAAAAACGGGCAACTAAATCACCAAACACACCATCTTCGGTTCGCGGAAAATGTAAATACTTGTATGTTAAGCCGTTTTTATTAAGATATTTTTTCAAAAGCTTTAACTGGGTTGATTTACCCGAACCATCTAAACCTTCAATTACAATAAAACTCATACTTTTGATGTATAAATATATAGATTTACAAAAATATAAAAATCTATCAATTATGTATATATTTGTTCAAAACTACTGTTTATGGATAATACATTTTTTAGTACGCCTGAAACTTTAAATTGTAGAGGTAAACTTATTGATTTAACAATGCCAAAAATAATAGGTATTGTAAATATTACCCCCGATAGTTTTTATAATAAAAGCAGGTTTATTGGTAACGATGAGGTTTTGCAACGAGTGAAGCAAATTGTTGATGAAGGTGGTGATATTATTGATGTTGGTGCTTATTCATCGCGTCCGGGTACAGATTATATTGATACAAAAACTGAATGGAACAGGTTGGCTCCTGTGCTTGAATCCATAAGAAAGGTTTATCCGGATGTAACGGTATCGGTTGATACTTTTCGTGCTGAAATTGCTAAAAAAGCTGTAATTCAGTATGGTGTTGATATTATTAATGATATTTCGGCTGGCAGCATGGATAGTAAAATGTTTGCCACCATAGCGGTGTTAAAGGTTCCGTACATTATAATGCATATGCAGGGTACACCGCAAACAATGCAAGTTAATCCTAAATATGAGCATTTAATGAAAGAGGTTTTTTTGTTTTTTGCCAATAAGGTTGAAAAATTAAATAGCCTGGGGGTTGCTGATATTATTATTGACCCCGGTTTTGGGTTTGGTAAAAATCTTGACCATAACTATGAGCTGCTTGCCAAACTTGATGAATTTAAGATATTTGAATTGCCTTTGTTGGTAGGTGTGTCGCGTAAGTCGATGATATATAAGTTTTTTAATTGTACGCCCAATGAGGCATTAAATGGTACAACCGTACTAAATACAATGGCTTTAAATAAAGGGGCAAAGCTTTTAAGGGTTCACGATGTTAAAGAGGCTGCTGAAACAGTAGCATTATATCGGAAAGTCCAAACATGTAATGAATAAATGCGCGTTTGTCAGGATAAAAAAGAAAATGTAAGTTTGCGGTGTTGCGATAATCGTTAAATAAAATAAATTTAGAAGTATTGGGGTATTTAATAAAAAGACAATAATCAATAATCAATAAACATTTAATGATTCCTTTTTTTATTTCCATAGGTTTTTTTGACTTGCTTGATGTGCTGTTGGTAGCTTTTCTTTTATACCATTTGTATAGGTTGGTAAAAGGAACTGTAGCCATTAATATTTTTGGAGGTATATTGGTAATACTATTTATTTGGTGGTTAGTAAAGCTGCTTGATATGAACCTTTTGAGTAAAATACTTGGTTCGGTAATTGGGGTAGGGGCAATTGCTGTAATTATAGTATTTCAACAAGAGATAAGGAGGTTTTTACTTGTTTTAGGTACGCAGCATATATTTGAAAGGAATCTCCCTTTTCAAAACTATTTTAGTAAAAAATATTCAAACATTACAAATAAAACGCTGAAAGAGATTGTACGATCATGCCGCCATATGGCAAAAACCAAAACAGGAGCATTAATTGTTATATCGGCACATTCAGAATTGGCAACTTACATACAATCGGGTGATTTTTTTGATTCTGAGGTAAAACACCGTCTTTTAGAAGCTATTTTTTTTAAGAATAGCCCAATGCATGATGGTGCTGTAATAATTGTTGGTGATAAAATTAAGGCAGCACGCTGTATTTTACCTATTGACGATAATCTGCATCTGCCTGCAAATTTGGGGTTACGCCACAGGGCTGCTGTTAGCATGGCTATGGAAACTGATACTGTTGTTGTAACCGTTTCGGAAGAAACCGGAGGAATTAGCTATGTAAAGGGGAATGATATTAAAACTGATGTTTCACCTGAGATGTTGTCGGCTTTTTTAATTAAAGAGTTTATTGTAACATAGTAGTGTGTTCACAAATTAGCGTTGTACATGTTAATTTGTGCACGCACTATTAGAAACGTTTTTTATCTCTTCTAAACCTAACCTTGTTTTCCTCTCGTGCCAACAGTCGGGCAATATTTTTTTGATGGGTTACTATAAGTAAAACACTTATAATTATTGAGAAAAGAATAAGTGAAATAATAGTCTCTTTAAAAACAAATATTATTAAGAATGGAAACATAAGTCCTGCTATCATTGAACTTAGCGAAACGTATTTGGTAATTATTAGTATTAAAGCAAAAATAAGCAAAGTAATTAATGCTGCAATAGGATGTATGGCAAATACAACACCTAAAAGTGTGGCAACTCCCTTGCCTCCTTTAAAACCAACATATATTGGAAAAATGTGGCCTAAAACAACTAAGCTACCCAATAAAAGCTAAAAATTCACATAACCTACTGTTGCCGGTATGTATTGATAAGCAAAATGAATAAGGCTAACAGATAGAAACCCTTTAAATATATCTATAATAAATACTAAAATACCGGGAAATGTTCCTAATATCCTAAATGTATTTGTTGTGCCTGCATTGCCACTTCCGTGCTCTCTAATATCAATACTATAGAACCATTTGCCAATCCAAACCGACGAAGGAATAGAGCCTAATAAATAAGCTGTAATACTTAAAACAATACTAACAAGAACTGGATGCATAATTTATCTTTTAAAGTACAAATGTAATAAAAATGTTTAATTTCCAATTTTCCTATGATAAATACGGCTACAAAACAAAAACCTCGCCAAGTTTTATAGGCGAGGTTAAAGTGTTATTATATAACTATATAGATAGATAAATAATTTTTAATTTACAGTTAATAAATAATCAGATATTTATAATTTGGGTCCGGCAGCTACAAGTACTTTTCCTTCATCATTAACGGTATATTTTTTAAAATTTTTAATAAATATTCCTATTAAATTTGTAGTAGAGAATCATACTTATTAAGCTATTATTTGGGGTAAAAAATTTTAAGCAAAAAAAAAGAGCCAATCGGCTCTTTTTTTTTATTATGACCTCGGATGAAATCGCATTATAGTATCTTTTAAGAATTCTTTGTCTAAGTGAGTGTAAACCTCGGTTGTGGTAATTGACTCATGACCAAGCATATCTTGAATTGCTCTTAAATCTGCTCCGCCCTCCATTAAATGAGTTGCAAAGGAGTGTCTAAATGTGTGCGGGCTGATATTTTTTTGTATATCAATTTTTGTCCCCAAATCTTTTATTATTGTAAAAACCATTACACGGGTCATTTTTTTACCACGTCTATTTAAAAACAGAATATTCTCATCTTTTTTATCAATTTTTAATGTTATTCTATAATTTTCTAAATATATATTAATGGTATCTTTAGCTTTTTGTCCAATGGGAATTAACCTTTCCTTATTCCCCTTACCCTGAACTTTAATAAATCCTTCATCAAAATGAACATCAGTAAGTCTTAGGTTTACCAGTTCTGTTACTCTAATACCGCATCCATAAAGAACCTCAAGCATTGCCCTGTTTCTATTGCCTGTTTCCGATTTGGTGTCAATGGCCATAATTAAGGCTTCAACTTCATCGGGAGTAAGCACTACCGGAAGTTTTCGCCCAATTTTTGGGGTTTCAATTGAGGACGAAGGGTCGCGTTCAATTTCATCTTGAATTAAAAGGTATTTGAAAAAAGACTTTATTCCTGATAAAGCCCGTGCCTGACTACTAGCACTCATCCCCAATTCATTGATATAATCAATAAATTCTCTGATTTTTTCTTGTGTTACGTCACCTGGTTTTTTTGAAAACCCTTTGTCCTCCAAATAATCGGTAAATTTTGAGATATCTTTTAAATATGCTTCTACTGTGTTAACCGACAGTGCTTTTTCTAATTGCAGATAGTTTTTGTAGCTATCTAAATATTCTGACCACATCATAATAATTAAGTGTTGATTTATACCTTTAACATATGTTTGTTAATATTGTTTAATAAAAAGTTAAAAAAAACAATATTTTTTTCTTTTTACAATAATATAGTTTTTTTACGATAATTGCAATTTTATCAAATCAGCAATAAAACTGATAAATAACAGGAAATATATTATTTTAATAACTACTAAATTGATATATAAAAGTTTATTTTTGCAGATATTATTAAATGTTACATAAATAATTGATTAACAATGGATTTAATTTCAAGAATTAAAGAGAATGCAAAAAAGCACAATAAAACAATAGTACTACCTGAAGGTACTGAGGAGCGGACAATTAAGGCTGCTGACATTATACTGCGTGAGGGTATAGCCAATATAATATTAATTGGAAATAGGGCAGAGGTTAAAAAAATAACTGAAAAGCATGGGTTAAGCAATATTAAAGATGCAAAAATTGTTGATCCTATTAATCATACAAAAAAGCAAGAGTACATTGATACATTGATGGAAATTCGCAAAAGTAAAGGGCTACAACGCGAGCAGGCAGAAAAACTTATGGAAGACCCGTTATATTTAGCAGTTATGATGGTTAAGACAGGAGACGCTGACGGTGAGGTTGCCGGAGCTGACAACGCAACTGGCGATGTTTTGCGTCCTGCATTTCAGATAGTTAAAACCAAACCGGGGGTAAGCGTTGTTTCAGGTGCTTTTTTTATGATTTTAAAAGATAATAGTTTTGGTGAAAATGGGATAATAGTATTTGCCGATTGTGCCGTACATCCAAATCCTACTGCACAAGAGTTAGCTGAAATTGCCGTTGAAACCGGCAAAACAACAAGGGCAATAGGTGGTTTTGAACCAAAAATAGCCATGTTGAGCTTTTCAACTAAAGGCAGTGCAAAACATGAAATGGTAGATAAAGTTACCAAGGCTACTGAATTAGCCAAAAAAATGGCTCCTGATATGAAAATAGATGGTGAACTACAGGCTGATGCAGCAATTATTCCATCAATTGGAGAGAAAAAGGCAAAGGGTAGTGAAATAGCAGGGCATGCAAATGTATTGGTTTTCCCAACTTTAGAAACAGGTAATATTAGTTATAAATTGGTGCAGCGTATGGCAGGTGCCGAAGCTGTTGGTCCGGTATTACAGGGTATGGCAGCTCCAATAAACGATTTGTCGAGAGGTTGTTCTGTTGATGATATTGTTAGTCTTGTGGCAATTACCTGTAATCAGGCAGCTGCACAATAATGGTAAATTACGAAATAATTATTTAGGTTAAAAAGCTATCTACAATGATGGCTTTTTTTGTGCTGTAAAACACGGTATGTTATTAATGCAAATCATAGTTTCAATTACGCTACAATATGTAAATTTGCATTTATTTATTCAGTAATAATAAGTTGACAATAAAACTATGAATATCACAAGGTTAGAGCAAATGTACGATGTGTTGCGAGGGGCATATAAAAAAAATTTGGTTGCAGTTTGGGCTAACGATGTTTATACCATAAGCGCGGTTAGCAAAGCAATTGATATGGGTATTGTTAATGGTACCTTGGTGGGCGATAAAAAAAAAATTGAACAGGTATGTGATTCTGAGGGCTTTGATAAATCGAAATTTAGCATTGTACATGTTAATACTGATACTGAAGCAGGTGCAGTAGCAGTAAGGTTGATAACAGATGGCAAAGGTGATATTCTTATGAAAGGCTTATTATCAACCGATAAATATATGCGTGCTATTTTAAATAAAGAGGCAGGGCTGTTACCCCCAAAAGCAATATTGAGTCATGTTACGGTGGTTGAAAATGCACATTATCATAAGTTATTGATTGTTGGCGATGTTGCCATTATTCCACAACCCGATTTGAAACAAAAAGTGGCAATAGCAAATTATTTGATAGGAACAGCACATGCATTGGGTATCGAAAAGCCAAAACTGTCGGTTATTTCAGCATCGGAGCAGGTGTTGACCGGAGTGGAATCGTCGGTTGATGCAAGTATAATTGCGAAGATGGGAGATAGGGGGCAAATTAAAGGAGCTGTTATTGATGGTCCATTATCATTGGATGCATCAATTGATAAAGAATCTGCCATAACCAAAGGTCTTGGTGGAGAAGTTGCCGGTAATGCCGATTGCTTATTGTTCCCAAATATTGATAGTGGAAATGTATTTTATAAAATGAACTCGAAAATGAGTAAAGCCGACATAGGTGCATTTGTGGCAGGTGCTAAAGTGCCTTGTGTGCTTTCATCGCGTGGCGATAGTACAAAAACTAAGCTTAATTCAATTGCACTTTGTGCTATGTTGGCACTTTCAAAATAGGAGAATTTGTAATCTAAATATGTAAAATGGAACTGTAATAGATTTTTATTTTAGATTTTTAGGTGTAATACTAAATTATATTTTTTAACAGAAGGTTTGCATTAAAATATCAGTTATGGATAAAATTAAAATATTGGCTATCAACCCGGGTTCAACCTCCACCAAAATATCTGTTAGTCATAATGATAAATCGGTTTTTTTAAAAACTATTCGGCATAGTGCCGAGGATTTAGAAAAGTTTGATAAGATTACCGACCAATTTGAATTTAGGAAAGATGTAATAATGAAAGAGTTGGTTGATGCTGATATTTGCATCAATAAATTAGATGCAGTAGTTGGCAGGGGTGGTTTAATTCGTCCTGTTGAGGGGGGTATTTATGAAGTAAACCAACGTATGAAAGAAGACCTTGAAAAAGGTGTAATGGGAGAGCATGCAAGTAATTTAGGAGGGTTAATAGCTCTGTTTATTGCAAATTCATTACCTAAGGCAAGGGCTTTTATTGCAAATCCCGTAGTGGTTGATGAACTTCAAGATGTTGCCAGAATTTCAGGTCATCCCGATTTTGAAAGAGTTTCGATATTTCATGCATTAAACCAAAAGGCTATTGCAAGGCAGTTTGCAAAAAGCCGCGATACAAAATATGAGGATCTTAACCTTATTGTGGCACATTTAGGTGGAGGTATCTCTGTGGGAGCACATTATAGAGGTAAGGTAGTTGATGTTAACAATGGTTTAGATGGCGATGGTCCTTTTTCGCCCGAGCGTTCAGGAACTTTACCGGTAGGTCAGTTAGTTAGAATGTGTTTTAGCGGAAAATATACTTATAACGATATGAAGCATACAATTACCGGTAAGGGTGGTTTAATGGCATATTTTGGAACTAACTCGTCATATGAAGTTGAAATGCTGGCTAAAGATGGTAATGCAAAAGCTAAATTGGTTCAAGATGCCATGTCGTATCAAATTGGTAAAGCTATTGGCGAAATGGCCACAGTACTATATGGCGAAGTTCATGGTATATTAATAACAGGCGGTGTTGCCAATAATGATGGTCTTATTGCCTATATACGTAATATGGTCGGTTTTATAGCTCCTGTATTTGTTTATCCGGGCGAGGACGAAATGTCGGCTCTTACTATGAATGGCTTAATGGTACTTAAAGGCGAAACAGAATGCAAAGAGTACAATTAATTGAATATTGTCTAAAAGTTTAAAGTTTGAGGTTAGAAGGTTCAAGGTTTTAAATTTGTTATTTGATTATTGTTTATTGTCATTTGTTATTTGATTATTGTTTATTGTCATTTGTTATTTGTTATTTGTTTATTGTCAAGGCGTTGTTTTAGAAACCGGTATTATTTTTCCATTAAACATTTTGTGACCATTTAGTGCAAAATCATAAATAAATTCCGCCATTTCATTAGCTGTGGTTTGAGCTTTATAATCAGGAAAAGCTTCGGTAAGCATTTCGGTGGCAACGGCTCCTAAAGCCAAGCAGTTAAACTTTATGTTTGAATCTTTATACTCTTCTGCCAAACATTCGGTTAACCCTGCAATGGCAGCTTTGCTTGAGGCATAGCTTACCAAACCTGGAAATTTCACGCTGCCCTGATAGCCTCCCATACTACCTATATTAACAATATGTGCACTTTTGGCTTTATTAAAAAGTGGCATAAGGCACTTTATTAGTTCAATTGGAGCCAGCACATTTACTTTATAAATACGTTCAACATCAGATAGGTTAGTTTTGTCGAAGGGCTTATTTACTAAAAAACCTGCATTATTAATAAGTATATCAATACTATCAACTTCTTTATTTATTTGAGGTATTAAACTATTAATGCCATTAGTGTTTTCTAAATCAAACGGCAGGGCAAAAATTTTGGTATTGGGCTGTACTGCTTTACACTCATTTATTAATAGTTTTAGTTTTTCGCTGTTGCGCGATATTAAAAACAATTTATGCCCGGATTGTTTTGTGAATAATCTGGTTAATTCTTTACCTATCCCTCTGCTGGCTCCTGTAATTATTATATTCATATGCTAGCTTTGTGTTAGTATCAATAAAAAAACTAATTTAGTGAAACAAATAAACAAATTAGTTTGTTTTTAATAAAAAATTGAAAATATGACAAAATATCTGTTATTAATACTAATTGTTTTATTAAACTTTTTTGCAATAGGGCAAGGCGATATAGAGAAGAAACGGCAAATAAGCGACAAAATATTTTTTGGTTTAGGTTTAGGTTTGCAATTTGGGAGTGTTACCGCAATTAATATTTCGCCTATGGTGGGTTATGTGCCTGTAGATAATTTGTATTTAGGTTTAAAAGGTAAGTACGAGTATTATAAGTATGGCAGTTATCATAGCGGAACCAGTATTTATGGAGGTAGTTTGTTTGGTATGTATTCTTTTTTTGAATCGGTGGCTGTTTATGCTGAATATGAGGCACTAAGCCTTGAGTCGGTATATTTTGACCCAATGCAAGGTGATGCAGGAAGGTTTTGGCTACATAGCCCTTTAATAGGAGGTGGATATATTCAATCATTAGGAGGACGCTCAAAAGTAATGCTTTTGCTGTTATGGAATTTGAATGATGGTTATAACTCTTATTATTCAAACCCAATAATTAGGGTGTTGTTTTTGTTTTAACCTAAATATCTAAAATGGAATCATGCGGTAGCTGGTTGTCCAGCCAATGGAACTCGTAGTGCCTCGCCTGAATAACAAAGTCGGGCAGGCTGTTACGAGATTAAGTGCGAAGCACTTATCTTTTAAAAAAACGTAGCAGGCGCTACGTTGTCCAAAGCTTTGGAGCTAAACAAATAATATCTGTGCAGTATGAAAATTTAAGTAAATTGAAATTCGTGTTATTAGTGTAATTAGTGGGCAAAAAATACCCATTACCGCACTATTGTATCGTATGGGTTTTAGGTATCCAACTACAACCCCTAAAATATTGTGAGCAATAGGTAAACAAAACCAATGGTTTACTTGTGTTATAATTCTTATTTACACTTTGCAAGAAAACGCCAAATACTGCGTTACGCTTGCCAACAAAATGGTCATTTACGAATAGTAAACTCCCATTTTATTGACTTCGCAAGCCTTGTCTTTGGAGTTTTCTTATCAAAGACGGAGTTTTCTTGCAAGTACTATTTAGATTTATTTTGAATAATTATAAAATGAGTGTTTCTTTGCATGAATTTTGTTAGAGTACTTTAAATTTTTAATTAATAGATAATAAAACAATGATTACAAAAGACAAAATGGTTTCAGTTATATATGAGCTAAAATATGACGATACCGAGGCCAAACTAATTGAGAAGGTGGAAAATAATAATCCTATGACTTTTTTGTTTGGAGCAGGAAAAATGCTTGCACATTTTGAGAAAAATTTGGAGGGATTAAACTTAGGAGATAATTTTGATTTTAAATTAACAGCCGAATTGGCATATGGAGCTGTTACTAAAGAAGCAATAGTTGAAGTGCCTTTGAAAGCTTTTGAAGCTGAAGGTAAAGTAGATGAAAGCCTTGTTAAAGTTGGCAATACAATTCCAATGATGGATAGTTATGGCAATAAGCTTCATGGTATTGTTTTAGAGATATTGGATTCGAATGTTAAAATGGATTTTAACCACCCGTTGGCAGGTGAGGATTTGCATTTTAAAGGAAAGGTAACCGCTGTTAGGGATGCTAAACCTGATGAGTTAGTTGAAAGCTGTAGTACCGGAGATTGCAGTACAAGTAGCTGTGGCGATGGTGGTTGCTGCGGTTGTTAAATGTAACTTTTTTTTAACCGAATAAAAGGCGGTGGTTCACTGATATACATGAACTACCGCCTTTTTTGTTTAGTATTCTATAAATATTACATTCAACCCATTTGATACCTTGAAGGCTTGCCCTGGGGCGATTCATTAAATCTATATATCTACATATAAATATATGTTTTGAAATAGAATATTATTATGCTATTGAGCATCGTTTTTTTTATAAACATTAATTACTTTTAGGTGTTAAAAAAATGACAACTATTTAGGTTAAAGAGTAAAAGTTATCTATTCAAATGTAATTGTATTTAAATATTAAATGCTTATGAAGATTCATGAATATCAAGCGAAAGATATTTTCGCCGATTATCAAATTCCAGTTCAACAACAAATAGTGTGTGAAACAGTTGAACAAGTTGCAAATGCTTATGACACTTTAAATGCCGATGTGGTTGTTAAAGCCCAGGTATTAGTGGGTGGTAGAGGAAAAGCCGGAGGTATAAAATTTTGTACTTCAAAGGAAAAATCAGTTCAAGCTGCAAAAGATATAATTGGTATGGATATTAAAGGTCTTACCGTTGAAAAAGTTATGGTTTGTAAGACTGTTGATATTAAGGATGAGTTTTATGTGGGGTTAATTAATGATAGAAATACCAAATCGGTACTGCTAATGGTTAGCGCCGAGGGGGGAGTTGAAATTGAGGAGGTAGCAAAAACTAATCCTGAAAAGATAATTAAACTTGCTATTGACCCTTTGGTTGGGTTGCAAGCCCACCAAGCACGCAGCGTGTTTTTTAAGATAATGAAAAATGGCAGCCATGTAAGGCAGGCTGCTGATATATTGGTAAAATTGTATCAGGTATATATGGATAAAGATGCATCGTTGGCAGAAATAAACCCATTGGTTATTGATGATAAGGACAAAGTAATTGCCCTTGATGCAAAAATGAACCTTGACGACAATGCTCTGTTTCGCCATCCTGAATATGCTGATATGGCAGATTATACCGAGGATGAAAAACTTGAGGTAGAAGCAACCGAAAAAGGTTTAAGCTATATTAAATTAGACGGAAATATTGGTTGCATGGTAAATGGCGCAGGTTTGGCTATGGCCACAATGGATATGATTAAACTTTATGGTGGCGAACCTGCAAACTTTTTGGATATTGGCGGAAGTTCAAATCCTCAAAAAGTGGTACACGCCATGGAATACCTGCTTAACGACAAAAAAGTTAAAGGAGTACTAATAAATGTATTTGGTGGAATAACCCGTTGCGATGACGTTGCACGCGGTTTGTTAGAAGCTTTTAAACAAATGACTGTAAATATCCCTATTGTTATCCGTTTATCGGGAACAAATGCAAAAGAGGGACGTGAACTATTAAAAGGCAATACTGATTTGATTACTGCCGAAACAATGGGTAAAGCAGCCCGCAAAGTAATTGAAGCAACCAAATAATTATTGTCGGATTAATTTAAATATAAAAGTTTTAATAATATGAGCATATTAATTAATAATGATACAAAATTGGTTGTGCAGGGCATAACCGGACGTGATGGAGGTTTTCATGCTAAAACAATGAAAGATTATGGCACTAAGGTTGTTGCAGGCGTGTCGCCGGGTAAAGAGGGACAAGAAGTTGATGGTATTCCTGTTTTTAATACAGTTGAAAATGCTGTAAAAGCAACCGGAGCAAACACTTCAATAATTTTTGTTCCACCGGGTTTTGCAGCCGATGCTATTGCCGAGGCTTCAGAGGCAGGAGTGAAGTTAGTAATTGCAATTACAGAGGGTATTCCAACAATAGATGTTATAAGGGTTACACCAATATTAGAGAGAAACGGAACAAAAATGATAGGACCCAATTGCCCAGGGTTAATATCGCCCGGACAGAGCCTTGTTGGAATACTGCCAACAAATATTTTTAAACAAGGCAACGTGGGGCTAATTTCGCGAAGCGGAACACTAACCTACGAAATGGTTAACCAATTAACAACCAACGGTATTGGGCAAAGTACCTGTATTGGTATTGGTGGCGACCCTGTTATTGGACTGCATTACAAGGAGTTACTATCCATGTTTGAAGCTGATAAAGATACCGATGCAATTGTACTTTGTGGCGAAATTGGTGGTGATGCCGAAGAGCAAGCAGCCGCTTTTATTAAAGAAAATATTACCAAGCCTGTTGTAGCATTTATTGCAGGGCAATCAGCACCTCCCGGAAAACGTATGGGACATGCAGGTGCATTAATAACAAGCGGTTCGGGCACCGCATCTGAAAAAATAAAAGCTTTTGAGGCAGTAGGAGTAAAGGTTGCAAAGGAACCTATTGAAATACCTAAGCTTATTAAGCAGGCGCTTAATTTGTAGTGCAAAATTTTATAATTTGTTAAGAATTAAAAAGTGTTAGCCAGAAAACGTTAAGTTCAAGCCCGTCTTAAGGTAAACCTAAACGATTAGTCGGGCAAGCATGTCTGTCGATAAGGCAGGCGTAACGCAGAACTTTAGCACATTAACACATATAAAAATAATATATATGTGAATAAATTGGCGTTTTCGGGCAAGCACTAAATAAAAGGAAAAGCTCCCCGGGGAATTGGGGAGCTTTTTGATTATAGTAGTAGTTCTCCTTAGAATAGGAGATCGCAATAAGGGCACTATTTTATGTTTTCATTTATTAAACGTTCTAACAAATTGTTTAAGTATTCGGTTTGGTATAATCCAATAGTTGGCTTTAAATGATCAAGACCTATGCCACTGTCGTTGGTAATAAAAACATATGTTCCGTTGGTGCTAATAGCCAAAAAGCGCATTAAAAATTCTGTGTTTTTATCAATTCCGCTTGCTACAATAGGTATTAGTTTTATGCCTTGTTTTGCTGCATATTGTACCGATTGGTGAAGGTTGTCAATTACTTGCGATTCATGGTGTGGTGGTGCATCAAGCAAAATAAAGCATAAACTTGCTTTATTGTTTGTACCCCATTCTTGGCTAAAAAGCGATTCGTCTAAAGCTGTATGAACAGCCTCTTCGTAATCACCACCACCACTTGCTCGTTGGTTGCTTATAAAATCAATAAGTACTGTTTTATTACTATTAAAACTACTTTTTCGGGTTACGTAATCATCGCCAATATCGCGATAAAAAACTGAGCCAAAACGAAATGTTAGGTTTGAATTGTCAGACTGAACCCTTTGTATTACATCATTTAACTCAACTTTTAGAAATTCAAGCTCATCGCCCATCGAGCCGGTAGCATCAACCATAAAATGGATATCAACTTGTGTGGGCTCTGTTGTAACAAATGGCAGTTGAATTACAGTAGCCGAGTCGTTGTAATACTGTATGTTGTCAATGTCAGTATCATTATTGTTGTATGATATTGTTGCAGTTAATGAATTGTTTTTGTCTGAATCGGTAAAGAGATTGTACCATAATTCTGCTCGACCTTTATTGTCGGTTTTTGTTTCCCAAATTACTTCACCATCCTCTTTAAGTTTAACTAAACAACCTTCGGCAGGCTGATAGTCAATATCCTCAATAATAAAGCTAATACGGTTTGTACTATAGAATGACCACTTTTCAATAGTATTTTTTAAATCCTCATTAAGTTGTAGTTCTCTCCAAAAATCCCAATTTTGCAAATCGTTCCATTCTCCGGCAGTTATCTGACCGGATTGAATCGTGTCATTATTATTATTACTACTACTATTTGACCCTTCGCCTCCTGATTCGGATGATGCCCCGAGTTTGTCAAAACCTGATTCTTTATTGTCATAATCAGATTTACTGCAATTTGTTACAAGAAGCAATAAAAGGCTCAAATAGAAGATGTTACGTAAATTTTGCATAACGGTTATTTATTTATTTACTTTTTATAGACAGCATGAATTGAAAAAAGGTTGCTTGTTAAAGTAAATTAATTCACTACAATATTTTTTAAACAAAAATATTGTAGTGAATTAATAAAAAGCTTATTTTTATTTTTTTTTTTACTATAAACCTAAAAATAGATTAGATAAAAAAATAAATTAAAAAAGGAGTCATGTTTTGTCTCAACAAAAAACAGATACCATGAAAAACAAAACTATAATTTTAATATTCATCACAACAATTGTTTTTTTTGCCTGCCAACAACAAGAGGTTAATCAACAAATGATAATAAAAACTATTGAGATAACTGAATTTAATGCCATAAGTGCCAAAGTAAAAGGCGAAATAATTGATTTAGGAGGAGGTATGACCGAATATGGTGTTTTTTACCATACTGAACCAAACGCACAAACCGGGCAACAATTATCATTAGGTAAGCCTACTGATATTGGTGAGTTTATAGTTATTATTGAAAATTTACAGCCCGGCACAAAATATTATGTATGTACTTATGGTATTGATAAATACACAACAGTTTTGGGTGATGAAAAGAGTTTTATAACAGCAAATGGTTTACCACAAATAAATACAACTTCTATAACAGAAATTTCTGCTACTACCGCTACAATTGTTGGAGATATAAGTGATAATGGTGGTTTTGAAATAACTGCCCGAGGTGTATGCTATAACACAAGTAGTACACCAACTATAGAAGATAGTAAAACTGAAAACGGTAATGGAACAGGTCAGTTTTCGTCAAACCTTACAGGGTTAAATAGCGATACTAAATATTACTTAAGGCTATATGCAGTAAATAGTATTGGTACAGTTTACGGTAATGAGCTTATTTTTTTTGCTTCGGATCCTGTAATTGATTATGACGACAATACCTACAAAACAGTAAAAAT
Source organism: uncultured Bacteroidales bacterium (assembly GCA_965370965.1). Classification (GTDB taxonomy): domain Bacteria; phylum Bacteroidota; class Bacteroidia; order Bacteroidales; family SZUA-534; genus GH45. The sequence goes on along the minus strand of CBDUWQ010000043.1, from coordinate 6,475 downwards.
TGGTAACCAAACTTGGATGTCAGAAAATTTAAAAACTACACATTACCCTGATGGCACAGAAATACCATTAGTAATAGATAATACAGCATGGGGTAATTTGGGTGATAATAATACCGATGATGCTTATTGCTATTACAATTACTCAAGTGCAAATAGCAATGCTTACGATGCTTTATATACTTATGCCGCAGCAATAAACGCTTGCCCTACAGGTTGGCACTTACCAACCGATAACGAATGGAAACAACTTGAAATATACCTTGGAATGAGTGAAAGTGAAGCTAATGATATTGGTTGGCGAGGAACAGATGAAGGTAAAAAACTAAAAGCAACAAATAGTTGGTTTGATGTTGGAAATGGAACCGATGATTATGGGTTTGCTGCCCTACCGGGTGGCTACCGTGACTACAACAATGGTACGTACAGTTTTATTGGTAAATGTGGCTATTGGTGGAGTAGTACAGATGATGGCAATAACTATGCTTATTTCCGTCTTTTATACTTTAACGCCAATGATATGGGTCGTAGTAACTACTATAAGTCGCATGGGTTTTCTGTTCGTTGTATTAAAGATGATTGATTAACCCTTGTTGAATAAAAACTGATATAAGGTATTAATGTTATTTTTTTTATGGTAATTTATCAATTAATGTTTTTAACCTGAATTATACATGAGTTTTTTTAGGCAAAAAAAAGCTCCACAAAAATTGTGGAGCCCGGAATCTTAAAATGTGTTACTTATTGTATAACTATGATAGTTTTACGTTAACTGCATTTAATCCTTTTTTACCTTCTTGAAGATCGAAAGTTACTTCATCATCTTCATTAATCTCGTCGATTAAACCAGATACGTGTACAAAATACTCTTTCTCTGATTCGTGATCTTTAATAAAACCAAAACCTTTTGTGTCATTAAAGAATTTTACTGTTCCTTTGTTCATTATAAATAATTTTAAATTTTGCTCAAAAGTAAATTATATTTTTTATACCACCTAATTATTTTTAAAAAACTTTATTTTATTTAACATTTTTCTTGTTTCTGTTTTTATATCCCTCTGCCTTCCGAACTAGTTTTGGGAGGCAGAGGGGGTAGTATTTACTTAAAATCTTAAATTAGTTACTGTTTTTGTTGCCGGGAAAAATAACATAACTACTTAAAACAATTTCGGTTATGTATTTGGTTACATTGTTTTTATCTTCGTATTGCCTATAGGTAATTTTTCCTTCCATAGCCAATTCGTTACCTTTTTGTAAATATTTTTCGGCAATTTCGGCTTGTTTACCCCAGGCAACAACGCTGTGCCATTGAGTTGTGGTTTTTGTTTCGCCATTTCCATTGTTATAAGTCTCGTTGGTTGCTAAAGTAAACTTTGCAATTTTTTTACCGCTTTCAAAATTCACAATCTCAGGGTTCATTCCCAAGTTTCCTACTAACTGTACTCTGTTCCTTAAAGTTGTCATAATAATAAAATTTAAGTTATTAATTTATTTTGTTGATGCAAATATGAGGAAGCTGCAGCAACCAAGTCGGTTAATAAGTATTTAGAGTTGTTTAATATTCGCTTAAAACCGTTTGTAAGTGTTTAAAATTGGTTATATATTTGTCTATCTGTAATTTATATTTTACAAAGCATAATATACATATGAGTGAAAAACGATTATGCCCGGTTTGTGGCGATGCAATAATTGGAAGGATAGACAAAAAATTTTGCTCTGACCAATGCCGCAATACTTTTAATAACGAACGGTATAGTTCATCTGACATACATGTTCAAAAAGTTAACAGGTTATTAAAAAAGAACTATTCTATTTTAAAAAAAATGAATATTAGTGGAAAAACCAAAGTTAAACGCTCAAAACTTTTACAGGAAGGGTTTGATTTTAATTACTTTACAAGCATATACAAAACCCAAAAGGGGCATTCATACCGTTTGGTTTATAATCAAGGATACCTTGCCATAAGCGATGAGCTTTATTTGCTGATTAGTTGGGAAGAGTAGGTTGTTTTATCCTTAAGGGCAGGCAAAACTGAATGAGAAAGTTTGCTGCAACCTTTTTAAGCAGAAGAACATCTTTTGTATTTTGAATAAATAACTAAATTATGAAAACCATGCGAACAAAAATAGGATTGTTAATTTTAGGTATTATCTTTTTGTTTAGTTATTGTAATAAAGAAAATGATATGCATTATGTTGATTTTTATGATATAAATGAAAGGGTTGGTTATTGGATAAATAGTGAACGTGAAGATACTTTGTATTTTATAAATGATAAAGAGCTAATAAGACATTTTAATGGAACAGAAGAGTTTCTATATAGTGCTTGCCCGAAAACGCAATTTCTGCGTTACGCTTGCCAATAAATTGGTCATTTACGAAAGGTAAACTCCCATTTTATTGACTTCGCAAGCCTTGAACTTGACATTTTCTGGCTAAGCACTCAAAAACATGGAGTTTTCTTTCTGACACTATATAGAATTTATAAAAATAAATTATACCTTCAAATTTCAAATTCATTAATTGAAACTCAACATGATATTATTGAAAATACAGAAAATAAAGTACAGATAGATAATATGTATCGTGGATATGAAGGAACAATTAATTACGGAATATATAGAAAATTAGTTAATTAAAAGCACCTAAAGCTAATAGTGACTATCAGTACTTCAGGTAGCACAGTAGGTTGTAACTTCGTTGCTTTTAATTTATATTGTTTCGGACCGAGATGGTGGAAGCTTTTAAAACCCACACTAATCATAGCCTAATTGTTAAATAAATAAAGAAACGATTATGAGACAGAAAAAACATCAAATATTAATTTTTGCAATTATAGTCGGGTTGATTTTGGTATCATGTAAAAAAGAAGATATTAATATAAATATCACATCAAATAAATGGGAAGTTTTGAAAATAAAAAAACAAGGAGAATCTACATATTTAAAAGCCGAAGAAAGTTATATTCTCGAATTTACAAGTGATACTACATATACTCTAAATCTTGATGTAAATAGCTGTTTTGGAATTTACAACATTATAAATAGTGGGAATATTAATATTGAACCAATGGGATGTACTGAAATTTGTTGTGATTCTGACTTTGCAGAAAACTTGTCATTAATCCTTTCAAATATGGATGAATATTATGGTAAAGGCAAAGAATTAATATTTGAAGGAGAAGGAAAGATAATCTTAAAACAATATTAGATAAAGAAAAACATTTGCTAATAATGACCATAAGTTATTCAGGTAGCACAGCAGGTTGTAACAACTATATTTTACCGCTAAGTAATTCACACTAATTAACTGTTTACTTGAGGAATTAAGATACTTATTTTACTTCTTGTTTTTATAAATAAAACTTGTAGGTTTGCATTTGCATTTTTCAATAAAATTTTAAACAATGATATTATTACTTTTTATTACCGGTATTTTACTGTTTTTGTTTTTTTTATGGTTTGCAATTGTATCTATTATAGAAAATGAGTTGCTGGCAGTTAAGCGTAGTCTTATACTGGCAATAGCTTTGCCTGCACCATTTATTTTTCTTGCCTTTAATACTTTTGCAGGAAGTGTGTTTGTAGGAACAGTGGTATTAATTATATTAGTATTATCAGGATTGGTTTTGGGTTTACCCATAAACGGTAGGATTGGTATTAGCAACGATACTCCCAAAAACAGATATGACGAGCGTGATACCATGTTTTCTCGAAAAGAGATTATGAGCCGACCCGAAAAGCAAAATTTATACTACAAAAATAACCCCGATAAATCTATTCTTGACAAAGAGTGGCAACTAAAACCGGGATTAATGTCGGATAGAGCAACAATGTATTCGCCATTGACTTTTGCTGCTGCCGATGCCAGTTTTTTTCCAATTGAGCAATTACGTCCTTTTGTAAATGGCGATATAAATAAGGTAAAAAAGGAGATTGGTGAGGAAAAACTCAATGTATTTATTACAAATTGGGTTAAAAAGCTTGGCGCTGTTTCGGTTGGTTTTTGCAAAATGCAAGATTATCATTACTACTCGGTAAGAGGCAGAGGCAGTGAATATGGAAACAAAGTTGAGCCAAATCATACATATGGTATTGCCATAACTGTTGAAATGGATAAAGATTTTGTTGCAAACGGACCTGCAGGACCAACTTTAATGGAATCGGCAAAACAGTATTTAAATGCAGGAGTAATAGCAATACAGTTGGGCAAATTTATTCGTGAGTTGGGTTACGAAGCCCGCGCGCATATTGATGGTGATTACAAGATTATTTGTCCATTGGTAGCACGCGATTCGGGCTTGGGTGAAATAGGTCGTATGGGGTTGTTAATGACACCTGAGTTAGGACCAAGGGTTAGGATAGCTGTTGTTACAACAGATATCCCCGTTAAAGTTACATTGCGTAAACCCGATTATTCGGTACATGATTTTTGTGATATATGTAAAAAATGTGCCGATATATGCCCAAGTCAAGCTATTCCTAAAACAAAAATAGATACCATTGATGGTGTACAGCGTTGGCAAATAAACCATGAAAAATGTTATGGCTATTGGTGCACAGTAGGTACCGACTGTGGACGTTGCCTGAGTGTTTGCCCATATTCGCATCCAAATAATATACTACATAATATGGTTAGGTGGGGCATAAAAAGCAGTTGGGTTTTCCGTAGGTTTGCTTTACTTATGGACGATTATTTTTATGGGCGCAAACCTAAATCTACTACGGTACCTAAATGGATGCTCCCCGATTAAAACCCTAAATAAACTGAGTGATTAAAAAAATATCTAAGATTATAGTAGAAAGAAACTACAAAAAAACCTCGCATTTTGTACGAGGTTTTTTGATATTTACTATTTATAGCCTGCATAATACAGGATAGGATTGAGCTTTTTTAATACATAATGGTTTTAATGTTTAAATATCCATGCCTCTCCTCCAAATTTCTCTTTTGCATTGGCTAAGTTGTTATATGCGTTGCGGTTTTCAGGAAATGAATTTATGGTTACAGCATCGTATCTTCCACCAGACATTGATATAACCCTTGATTTATAGCCTTGTTCTAATAATTCCTTGTTAAACCTTGTGGCATTATTCTCAACTGTAAAGCATCCAACCACAATGTGGTAAGGGTTTTTCATAAATTCTTCTTGCTTCTCTATTTCAGCAATTATTTTATCAAGTTTATCAAGCATCTCTTGAGGGTATTTCTCATTTGGCTTAATCTTCAATGTTTTTACATATTTAGATTTTGCTTTTCTGTATTTTTCTTCTTTAAAAAGCTTATCGGCATCAGCCAATTCCTTTTTATATTGGGCATTTAACTTTTGAGCCTTAAAAATAGCGTCAATTTCGCCAATTCGTTGAGCAGGATACTTGTCTTCAGGTTTTAACTCCAATGCTGTGGTATAATATGTTTTAGCATCGTTATATTTCTTTTTGGCAAAATATGCATCGGCATTTGTAATGGCTTCTTTAAACTTTTTGTTTGTAAAAAAACTACATGAGCTTAGCCCTATTGATAAAGCGAATATAGCTATTGAAAATGTTAAGGTAGATAGTTTCATAGTGATGTAAGTTTAATAATTTATAAGTTTTGTAAAAAAACAAAGGTAAAAAACTTACTGTATCATAAAAATAATCTGCTTGTGAATTTAGGATATAAAATTAAATTAGTTCCTTTGCTGGCTTTAATTTATAGATGTTATGAAGTTACGTAGTGTATTTTTTACAATAGGAGTATTGTTTTTGGCAGTAGTAAACCTGCAAGCCCAAAAGAGGTTTAAGCCCCTTAAAACCAAAGAAGAGCTAAAACAGCAAACGACTTATCGGTCGTTGTCTAAAGCAATGTCAAATAAAAAGCGGGTTTATATTCTGAATCTTGATAATAAAAATCTTACCAAAGTTTCCAAAAAAATATCAAAATTGCGTAACCTGCAGGTATTGTATTTGCGAAACAACCAAATATCGAGTTTGCCACCGGAGCTGTTTCAACTGCAAAACCTCCAAATATTGGCTATTGGCGATAATGGTTTAACTGAAATTCCTGTTGATATTACAAAACTAAAAAACCTTGAGGAATTAGATTTCTTTAGTAATTATTTATCTGAAATACCTCCTGAGATAGGACAATTAAGTAAACTAAAAAAACTTGATTTAAACTGGAATCAGATAATAACATTGCCCAATGAGGTGGGGAAACTAACTGCTTTGGAAAAGCTTTATGTTGAAAAAAACAAACTTACAATTCTGCCTGAATCAATAAGTAATTTAACACTTTTGAATGATCTAAAAATATCAGAAAACAGTTTGGAAAAATTACCAAATAATATTGGTAACCTTGTTTTATTAAGCGAGCTAAACCTTGAAAAAAATGTGCTTGTTTCATTGCCTGCATCTATTGGCAATATAAAAAACCTAAAAAAACTTATAGAGGTGTTTATTTAGATACAACTATAATATTCTTATATTCAATACTAT